>JAKLGN010000047.1 GCA_022710665.1 Methanoregula sp.
TCATGACCGTCATCGGGATGTCGGTCATGGTCGAGAGGACTGCCCCGATATGGAGACCCATAGCTTCGACGGTAACAATCTTGTCAACTTTCTCGAGGTCGAGCACCCTGAGCATTGCGCTGCAAACCTCCCGGAGCAGGGCGGGTTCAACGATCGGTACCCCATCGGTGATCGGGTGGATGAAATAATTGTATTTGCCCCGTTTCACCATCGGGCAGGTTTCCAGGGATGCTGCCAGTCTCTCAAGCATGAATTTCACCAATGTCCTTGATAAATGCCTCAATGCGGCCTCCATGCACGTGGGGCATGCAGACAATCCGGAGGTGCTTTTTGCAGGTCCACGAGACTTTCCACGGACCTTGTACCCGTGACTTGTCGCAGATAAAGGTCGCGACATTCACGTCCGGCGTTGCTGCCCGCGGGATCCCGAACGTCTCCATCCCGGCAATGAGCCGGCCCGTGTTCTTCATACAGCCGGAGACGACAGCGGTCATCCCGTCAAACCCGAGGTAGTCCATGACGGCGAGTGCACCGGCCACCGGTGCGCCCGGCCGGGTGCCGGCAAGGGTAAATTCCTTTTTTACGGTGAGATAGGGGGTCTCGATATTGAGGGAGCTGAACAGGTCGGGATCGCGGGTGAGGAGGCAGCCGCACGGGATAGTGCTCATGCCCATCTTGTGCGGGTCAACGGCAATAGACGTCACCCCCGGGACAGCGAAATCGAACGGGGGGGGGTTTTCAAGGAACGGTATAACCATCCCTCCGAAGGCAGCGTCGATATGGAAGAAGAGGTCATGCTGGCAGGCGATCTTTGCAAGGTCAGCGATCGGGTCCACCATGCCATATTCGGTGGTGCCGGCCACACCGACAAGGGCCACTGTGTTTTTATCGATCTGCTCAGCGGCCAGGTCTGCATCCATCCGGAAGTCCTTTTTCAGGGGCACACGCCGCATCTCAAGTCCGAGGATATCGCAGGCCTTCTTGAAAGAAAAATGGGCGGAATCGGGCACGATGATGTTTGGCAATACACAATCGCTCCGGTGTACTTTCGCGAGCCGGAGGGCCTGGATATTGGACTCCGTGCCCCCGCTGGTGGCATACCCCCCTGCCTGCGGGCAGTGGAAGAGCGTTGCAAAGCGGCTGATGAGGAGTTGTTCGAGCGACAAGGTGCCGGGAAACAGTCCCGGATCGCCAAGGTTCGTCTCCATGAACATGCAGTGTGCCCTCACCGCAACGGAGTGGGGGATCGTGCACATGGAACTCAGAATGTAATCGTATTCAAGATCCCTGCTTCTCTTTTCCGCTAAAAAAGTGAAGAGTTCTTCTTCCAAACGACCCTTATTCAGCATCGCGGCTTCTCGCAGCTTCCAGGATGATCCGCTTCTCCGTGCGGGCAACGGTTTCGCGTATCTTTGCAATGGCATCGATATTGGCCGAGATACTGGTGATCCCGTGTTCAACGAGCCACGCGGCCATCTTCGGGTCCGAGCCGGCCTGCCCGCAGATCGAGCACTCGACATTATACGCCCTGCACGTCTGGATAGCGTTATGAATAAGGGAGAGAACAGCCGGGTGCTGGGGATTGTACATATCCGCGACATTCTCGTTGTTGCGGTCAATGGCAAGAGTGTACTGGATGAGGTCGTTGGTACCGAAGGAGGCGAATTTGATCCCGCACTTGATGAAGTCCTCGATCATGATCGCGCTTGAGGGAATCTCGATCATGATACCAAGCGTGACGCGATCAACGTCCACACCCCAGCCCCTCATCATCTCTTTTCCCAGGATGAACTGGTCCGGGTGGGAGACCATCGGGAACATAATGCCAAGGTCCTCATATCCTTCTTTCCAGAGCTGCTTGAAAGCTTCCACCTGGAGGCGGAACTGGTCCGGGCTCTGGAGATCCCGGCGGATGCCCCGCCAGCCAAGCATCGGGTTGTGCTCGTGCGGTTCGTTCTCACCGCCCTTCATGTTCCGGAACTCGTCGGTCGGTGCATCGAGGGTCCGAACCCAGACGGTCTTTCCCGGGAACGCATCGAGCACGATCTTGATGCCGTCATGAAGCTCTTTTACAAATTCCCCTTCCTTGTTGTTTGCAATGAACCAGCCGGGAGTCTTGTTGAGTCCGAGGATGAGGTGCTCGATCCGGAGAAGCCCGACCCCGTCTGCACCGGTAGCCGCGGCTCGTGCTGCTGCCTCGGGGATGGAAACGTTCACCTTGACGCTCGTTGCGGTGATGACCGGTGCATGGCCGGATACGACCTTCTGAACCGCGGCCACCTTTGCATCAGGAGCAGGTGGTGCAATCGCGCCCTCATAGATATGTCCCTTCTCACCATCAACCGTGACGATCTGCCCGTTCTTCAGCACGTTCGTGGCCGTCTTTGTGCCGACAACGGCCGGGGTGCCCAGTTCCCTGCTCACGATCGCAGCATGGCAGGTCATCCCCCCCTCGTCAGTGACGATGGCAGCGACCTTGCGCATGGCCGGCACCATATCCGGGTTGGTCATCCGCGTGACCAGGATGTCGCCCTCCTTCACCATTCCGGTGTCCTTGACATCCCGGATGATGACGACCCTGCCGGCGGCAATCCCGGGAGCTGCTCCCTGTCCCTGCACCAGGATCTTTGCGTTCTGGTTCTGTCCGGTCATGGCCTTTGCCTCTTTTTTGCTCCCGATGGTCGTGATCGGACGGGACTGGAGGATGTAGAATGTGCTTCCGACAATTCCCCATTCCACGTCCTGTGGTACTCCGTAATGGCTCTCGGCAATCTTGCCGTACATGGCAAGCTTTGCCACGTCATCGTTGTTCAGGACCTGTGCGTCCTGCCGGTCAGGAGATACATCCACCAGTTTTGTGCCATGGTCCCCGTCGGCAATGATCTCGACCTTCTTGTTCGAGACCAGCGTGTCTACCACTTTCTCTGAGCGCTGGTCGAAGACGTACTTGTCCGGGGATACCGAACCCGAGACAACTGCCTCCCCAAGGCCCCAGGAGCCTTCGATGATGGTCAGGGGCTCCCCCGTGATCGGGTGGGACGTGAACATGACTCCCGCTTTTTCCGAGTGAACCAGTTGCTGGACGACAACGGCGATATTGACCGTGTGGTCGTCGAATCCCTGCTTTGCCCGGTAATAGATGGCCCGGGCCCCGTACAGGGACGCCCAGCACTTCTGCACCGACTCGATAAGCGCCGCTTCACCCCTGATATTGAGATAGGTCTCCTGCTGGCCGGCAAAGCTGGCGTCCGGCAGATCCTCGGCTGTGGCGCTCGACCTGACGGCAACGATCAGGCTCCCGCCGTTCATTTTCTTGTATGCAGCCCGGATCTCATCCCGGATCTTCGTAGGCATCTTCGCCTTGAGCACCATGGCCTTTGCCGTAGCGGCTGCCTTCTCCAGGGCTTCGTTATTCTCGACATCGAGCTTGTCATATGCTGCAAACAGCTTCTTTTCAAGGCTGGTTTCGACAAGAAACCTCCGGAAGGCCTGGGCGGTGACCACGAAGGCCCTGGGAACGGGAAGACCGATGGACGCCATCTCCCCCAGGGATGCTCCCTTGCCGCCGACAGAACTGATATCCTCCTTACGGATCTCCTCGAGCCATAGAATATTGGGCACTTCGTTCATGCTCGCACCACTTATGATCTTGCCGCCACCCTGTTTAATAATTATCATCGGATGTCACGTTCAACGGGAGAAACTGCACGAAATGGGTAGTTCTCTTTACGCCCCCAAAAAACCCGGCTCCGTTCTTTTTAAAGAATAACCCTCTTTAAGTCCGGCGCAGATAATATATGGGATTTTATGGAAAATGCAAGAGTGCTCGTCAGCGATCCGCTGGCGGAAGAGGG
This sequence comes from Methanoregula sp., assembly GCA_022710665.1. Classification (GTDB taxonomy): domain Archaea; phylum Halobacteriota; class Methanomicrobia; order Methanomicrobiales; family Methanospirillaceae; genus Methanoregula. The sequence goes on from JAKLGN010000047.1 coordinate 3,855, forward strand.
CCTCGCGATCCTCCGGGCGGCAGTTGACGTGGATGTCAGAACCGGCCTTAAGGAGGACGAGCTCTGTGCGATTCTCGGGGACTATGATGCCCTGCTGGTCCGGAGCGGTACCGAGGTCAACGCAAAGGTTATCGAAGCAGGCAGACGGCTGAAATTTATCGGCCGTGCCGGGGTCGGCGTGGATAATATCGATGTGGACGCAGCTACCCGGAAGGGGATCATCGTTGCCAATGCGCCGGAGGGCAATACCCTTGCAGCAACCGAGCACACGATGGCGATGATGCTCTCGCTCGCCCGCAACATCCCGCAGGCAACGGCGAGCCTGAAGAGGAAGGAATGGAAGCGCTCGAAATTCATGGGGGTCGAGCTGAACGAGAAGATCCTCGGTATCGTTGGCTTTGGCCGTATCGGCAGGGAACTGGCGAAACGGGCGATCGCGATGGACATGAAGGTCGTTGCCTATGACCCGTTCATCACCAGGGAACGGGCAGCCCAGCTCGGTGTGGAGATGATGTCCATGGCAGACCTGTTCCGGGTTGCCGATGTCATCACGGTCCACACGCCCCTGATCGCCGAAACGAAACATATCATCAACACCAAATCGATCGCAACCATGAAAGACGGCGTCCGGATCATCAACTGTGCCCGGGGCGGCATCATTGATGAGAAGGCGCTCTACGAGGCGGTCAGGAGCGGCAAGGTTTCCGGGGCAGCACTCGATGTGTTTGAGACCGAGCCCCCTACGGAGTCCCCGCTCCTGACCCTCGAGAACGTTATTGTCACCCCGCACCTCGGGGCAAGCACGGTTGAGGCGCAGCTGAACGTGGCAGTCTCTGTTGCAAAGCAGTGCATTGAGGTGCTGAAAGGCGGCTCCGCGAAATACGTGGTCAATGCCCCGATGGTGCCACCCGATCAGGCGGAGATGCTCGCTCCCTACACCCAGCTCGCGGAGAAGATGGGCCGCTTCGTTATCCAGACCGCCGGCGGCAGGCTCTCATCGGTAGAGTGCATCTACGGGGGTGAGCTCTCCGCTTTTGCGGGCAGCATGAAGTTCGTCACCCGGCTTGCCCTCAAGGGACTTCTCGATCCGATCCTCCAGCAGCCGGTCAATATTGTCAATGCCGAGTTCATTGCAAAGGAACGCGGCATCGCCGTAAGCGAGACCGTGACGCAGGAAGCAAACGGGTTCAAAAACCTCATCACGATCAGGATCAGGACCGACAAGGGCGAGGAGTCCGTCAGCGGCACCGTCTTTTTCAAGGGCCGGAGCAGGATTGTCGCGGTCGGCGGCTACACGATGGACATGATCCCCGAAGGCTATGTCATTGTTTCCCGGCACCTCGACAAGCCCGGTGTCATCGGCAGGGCTTCGACTATCCTCGGGAAGAAGAACATCAACATTGCGGGTATGCAGGTCGGCCGGATCAACCCCGGCGAGCAGGCGATCATGGTCCTGAACGTTGACAGCGAGGTCCCCGCTGAAGTGATGGAGGAGATCCGCTCCATGCCCGGGATCTTCACTGCGACATTTGCCAGGATTTCATCAGAGAAGATCTGAGGAATTGTATACCATTCTTTTTTCATCATCGACACGGGGATATTCCAGCCGTTCCCGACGTGCAATCATTGTCTTTTCCATTCCATCATCGCGGATATGATAACAGATTCCCTGCGACGGACCAATTACCAGAAAAAGGTGTCGATAATCTGCCTTCTTGAAACCCGGTCAAAACCGCAGGAACCAGGTGCACTAATTTTTAATAATACTAGGACAGATGTTATAGAGCATCGGACGTACGAGGGCTCGTGGTCTAGTTGGCTATGACGTCGCCTTGACATGGCGGAGGTCCTGAGTTCGAATCTCAGCGGGCCCATAACACTCTTTTCGTTGTTCTTCCCGAACGATAGTGCGTATGGATTATCCGGGCATCTCTTCAGGAATTATTCCCGCATCCGGCATATCATGGCAGAACGTGCAGTCAGTGTTGTTGATTGACAGCGATTTTTGAATATCATGAATCCGGGAAAATGATAATGGATGATGCTGCAATTGTATTCAGACCCGGGTCTGACGACCTCCCCATCATCAAAAGAACCTCTTCCGCCACATGAAGAGACCGAGGAGCAGCGAGATCATAACAGAGAACATGAAGATGGTTTCAAACGCAAGCGGTGTCTGAGAGAGGGGGAGGTCCAGGACGTTCATCCCATAAAAACTTGCAATCATTGTCGGTATGGCGATGATGATGGTGATGGATGCGAGGAACTTCATAACGATGTTGAGGTTGTTGGAGATGATGGTTGCAAATGCCTGCGTCATACCGTTTAATATGTGCAGGTAGATCTGCGACATCTCCATGGCCTGCCGGTTCTCGATGATGACATCCTCAAGGAACTCGGCATCGTCATCATACATCTTCAGCGGCTTGGTGCGCAGGATCCGTTCCAGCACGCCCTCGTTTGACTTGAGCGAGGTCGAGAAGTAGATGAGGCTCTTTTCCAGTTCCATCATCTGGAAGAGTTCTTCGTTTTTCATCGAGCGGTGCAGTTCCACTTCTATACGGGAGATCGATTTCTCGATCTGGCGCAGGTGCTGGAGGTACGAGGAGGCGTTGCGGTAGAAGATCTGGAAGAGGAAGCGGGTCTTCTTCGGGGTAGAGAAATGACGGACCTTTCCGGCAACGAAATCGTCAAGGATCGGGGTCTCGTGGTTGCAGACCGTGACGATGAGCCTGTCAGTGATGATGATACTGAGCGGGATGGTGGTTAAGGTTTTGATACCCTCGAACTCCGCAACCATCGGGATGTCGAGCACAACAAGGACCTTACCGTCCTCTGCATCGATGCGCGGGCGCTCCTCTTCGTCGAGGGCTGCTTTCAGGAAATCCGGTGGCAGGCAGAATGACTCCGCAACCCGGGCGAGCTCTGTCTCATCCGGGTTCGTCAGCCGTATCCAGCATCCCTCTTCGGCAGTATCTACGAGCTCGGTGACAACCGGTTCTGCATCTTTTCTCGTCCTGTATATATGCATCATGGTAACCGTCCTCACGGAGGTGTTCCAACCACCCGTCTCCTCAGCTATTCATGTACGGACATTCCATATAACCCCCTATGAGAGGTGTTTTCCGCATTTCCGACACCATTCCCGGTATTTTCCATGGCTGGCTCTGAGCGGGAACAAACCTTCCAGTAGTATTCCTCCTGCTTCCTGGACCAGGATCCCCGGCTTTTCTGGGAAGAGATTCCAATGTCGGAACATGGGGTGTCTGTAAGCAGATCCATTCATTTAGTTTTTGGTACTCATCCATGAAACCACCGTTCCCGGTCGAAGACTCAACTCCACGGCACGGGATGGATGGAACCGGACAACCAGGATTTTCATCTTTCCAACCCCTTTTCCAGATACGATAAAAACGGCCATCATTTTTTTTATTTTATCGGTTGTCCTGAGTGCTATCTGACCTGAGATAGCATAAAGAAAAAGAAGGAAGCACGCCTTCGCCTGCTGATCCTTTTTTAAAAAACACCCTTTAACGCCGTCGTTCTTTGACGTAGATATAGATCCCAAGGAGAGAAAACCCTATGACAACCACAATGACAGCACCGTTTTTCACGAAAAGATTGAGCGGGAAGCGGGCAGAGAGAGGAACCGCGTAATCCGGATCAATCTCTTCAGCCCGGTCGAAATAGGGGCCGGATTCAATATACCTCCCCATACTGTTCAGGATAGTCCCTTTTTCATACAACAAATCGGGATTCTCCGGATCAAGTGCAAGTCCTGTATCGATCTTCTCTAATGCCTCACGATAGTGCTTCTGCAGGGACAGGAGATACCCGTGATAATAGAGAATATCGGTATCACCGGGGAGAAGGGCATGTGCAGACTCAAACGAGGTCCAGGCGCACGCATAGTCCGCGGAGTTGTAACAGAGGAACCCTTTCTCTATCAGGGCGTTCACCTCTCCTTCATCATCCGGAGCTGCTGTGTCTGTCAGGGTTGTTGCATCACCGCCCTCATTGTTATCCGGCACATCCATCTGGCTGTTCATATCACTCACATTCTCTGCCGCAGTTGCGCAGGGAACGAATCCCAGTGAGAAAATCCAGAGAGAGAGAAGGAAAATGATGCTGTACCTGATGAATCTGAACCCTGGCTGATAATGACACAAAAAACCCCGGTTACCGTAGAGGGAGGATCCGGGGTGAATCATGGTAAATACCCTTCTTTTCGCGATATTAAACCTATTCTTTTTCCTCTGAGTCTGTATCCCTGCTATCTGCATTGGTATGGTGATGCACTTCCTTTCCGTATCAGATCAGCATTCAGGTTTTTCCTGATAAGGATCCGCCTGGGCATGGAACATGGTGGCATACAGCCCGTTCCTTGCCATCAGCTCGGTATGGGTACCATCTTCAACAATGGTCCCGTGTTCGAGCACGTAGATGTGGTCGGCCATGAGCACGGTGGAAAACCGGTGGCTGATCAGGATTGCAGATCGCCCGTGAATGATCTCCCGGAATTTCCGGAATAATTCCTGTTCTGCGAGCGCATCCAGGGAACTTGAGGGTTCATCGAGAATGACAATATCAGCATCCCGGAAAAATGCCCGGGCAAGTGCAATTTTCTGCCACTCCCCGACACTCAGTTCCC
>JAKLGN010000048.1 GCA_022710665.1 Methanoregula sp.
GGGGTGTGAAAAAACCGGAAATTCATAAACGGCAGAAACAGCCTTGACAAAACCCCCGGTTGTCAGGTCTTGTTTTACGGGTTGTTGCAGGAAGGGAACATCCATCCCTTTGCCTGTCTGGACGTTCTGGGCTGATCCCGGAGTGCCGCGAGACCGTGAAGGTGACACTTAATAGGATCGGGCATCCATTACATATCAGGTGGCTCTGAACACTATTCCCAAACGATAAGGCACGGTACGGTACCTACCGCTGCACCGGGAACCCGGGGATCTGTAAATCCCCGTCATCAGAGCGGGAATATACGGAGGGGTGAGGATATGGCGGAGAACCCGAAGATCAGGACGCCGATTGTCTGTGTCATGGGGCATGTGGACCACGGGAAAACATCCCTCCTTGACCGGATCCGCGGATCATCTGTCGTCAGTTCGGAAGTCGGAGCAATCACCCAGCATATCGGCGCTACCATCGTCCCCATTGAAGCGATACGGAACATGAGTGGTACGATGGGAAAGATGCCCATCAATATCCCGGGTCTTCTTTTCATCGATACACCGGGCCACCATGCGTTCACCACGTTGCGGGCGCGGGGCGGTGCACTCGCCGACATGGCGATCCTTGTCGTGGATATCAACCAGGGGTTCCAGCCGCAGACTATCGAGGCGCTTCAGATCCTGCGGAACTGCCGAACGCCGTTTGTCATCGCGGCAACAAAAATTGACCGTATCCATGGCTGGCGGATAAACGAGAACGAGTCCTTCCTCTCCACGTTTGCCAGGCAAAACGAGCGTGTGCAAGGGGAGATAGAGAACAAGACCTACGAGATCGTGGGCAGACTCTCGGAACTGGACTTCTCAGCGGACCGCTTCGACCGTGTCGCAGACTTCCAGCGCAACCTCGCCATCGTCCCCGTAAGCGCTCACACCGGGGAAGGGATAGCAGACCTGCTGCTTGTTATGATCGGGCTTGCACAGCGGTATATGGGCGACGAATTGAAACTCTCCGTGGAGGGACCCGGCGCCGGGACGGTGCTCGAGGTCAAAGAGGAACGGGGGCTCGGTACCACACTCGACGTGATCCTCTACGACGGGACTCTGGCGATTGGCGATGAAATCGCCGTTGCCACGCAGGGGGATGTCGTGGTAACCAAGGTGCGGTCGCTCTTAAAGCCACGCCCCATGAAGGAAATCCTTGTCGAGGACCGCTTCGAGCGGGTGAAATCGGTTGCCGCAGCTTCGGGTATCAAGGTAACCGCGCCCAACCTCGAGGGTGTGATTGCCGGTTCTCCGTTCTTTGTTGTCCGGGGCAACCGGGACGATGTCGAGGCACGGATAAAAAAAGAGATGACCGAGATCCATGTCAGCCTCTCCGATGAAGGGATCGCGATCAAGGCGGATACCATCGGCGCCCTCGAGGCGCTCTGCAAGGAACTCGAGGGTAAGGAGATCGGCGTCATGCGGGCGGAAGTCGGACCGGTGAGCCGGCTCGACCTTATCGAGACCGAGACCGTCAAGAACCCGATGTTCCGCGTCCTCCTCTCGTTCAACACTCCAATCCTGCCCGATGCCATTGATATGATAAAAGACCCGCTCTACACGCAGGTGAAGGTCTTCGATGGGCGGGTCATCTACCAGCTGATCGATCAGTATATGGAGTGGCGCGACGAGCAGAAACGGTTGCAGGAGAAGCAGCGGTTCGAACATGTTGTGATGCCGGCGAAGATCCGCCTCCTGCCCGACTGCGTGTTCCGCCAGAGCAACCCGGCTGTTGTGGGGGTACGGGTGCTGGGCGGGAAACTCAGGAGTGACGTGGACCTGATCAAGCTGGACGGGAAGAAGATCGGTCACCTCAAGACCATGCAGCTCAGGCAGGAATCGATCCGGGAGGCGGATCCCGGACTCGAAGTCGCCATCTCCATCGAGGGCGCTACCATCGGCCGGCAGGTCAGCGTGGGTGATGACCTCTTCGTGGATGTGCCCGAACGCCACATAAAAGTGCTCGAACGGGAGATGGTCAAGACCCTGAACACAAGCACGCAGGAGATCCTTTCAGAGTTCACGACCATGAAACGGAAGGGAGATCCTTTCTGGGGTAAATGAGTCCTTTTCTGCCAATGCCGGAGAACGCGAGGGTTTAATAGCGTACCGGTATAACTAAATAGGTACTTCTCATGTGTAGGCGGAAATGCCGGCAGCCGGAGACGTGAAAGACCCGGATCACAAGGGGTTTTAAAAAAATTTACAATAAGGAGCAGACACAATGGTCGAGTTCAAAGTCGTAGTATCAGACCCGAAAAGCGGTCGCGCTTATAACGTAGATGCCAGTGGCGGCGCCGCGGGCGCTATCGTCGGGAAACGTATCGGTGATGAGATTGACGCAGGAACCCTCGGGCTTGCGGGGTATAAGATCCTGATAACCGGTGCCTCGGACAGGACCGGGATCTCCGCAAAGAAAGGTCTGCCGGGGGCAGGACGCAAGAAACTCCTCCTTGCCGGGGGTATCGGGTTCCATCCGTCCATGGAAGGGGAACGGAGGAGAAAGACCATCCGGTCAAGCGAGATCACCCAGGACTTTGTCCAGATCAATGCACAGGTGACTGCATACGGGGAAAAGACACTCGATGAGCTCTTCCCCAAGGTCGAAGGCGAGAAGAAAGAAGAGAAGAAGAAAAAGACCAGAAAATAAGCTATCTTTTTTTTGGTATTCTTTCCCCCGTATTGCCGGTATTATGCGGGTATGGCATATATCAACGGTCCGGAAAGCCGGGTCCTGTGCATGCTGAAAATACCCGGCCATACACATTGCAGACCGTCCAAGGATCTTTCTCTGCAGTCACCATATCCGGAATAAATTCCCTTTACTGGATTCCGTGTCATCCTGCCCAAAGAAAAGGTTGGAGAAGAATATGAAGGATCAGACCGTGGCGGTCACGCTTGCCTCGCCGTAGGACGAAGAGTTCTTTGCGAACTTCAGGGATTTGCCGTCTTTAAAAATCTCGACAGCAATATCGTGCCGGGTGGAAGCATCTTCCTTGCGGAAAGAAGCGGACACGGTGCCATTTGCATTTTCAACAACAAAGACCCGATCCCCGGAGTTCCGCGTTGTTGTCATATTGCCTTTCATCCCGTATGTCCCGGCAAATCCTCCGAGATAACTGACACGGACATAAACCCCTTCTCCCGGAACAGTTGCCGGAATCTGCGTCCGGATAACCGAAGGGGCTGCCCCGGCCGACCCGGTCGGCTGGGAGGCCGTGTTGGTGGAGGTTGCTGAAGGCTGGCTGGATGATCCTGATGGTGCTGATGACCCGCCTCCCATAAAGAAAAGCAGGCCAATGGCAATAACAGCTATGATACCAATGACCGCAGCGATGATCACCCACGGTTTCTCGAAAGGATCGTTTCGTCTTCTCATGGTTCTCCCTTGAATCCGATGACTAATGAAAGTAATGGAGAAATCAGCGATATGCTTTGTTATCGGGGGTAGAGGGGTATCCTGTGCCAACGCATCCCTTGCAGACGTAAGTGCCGGCCCTGATCACTTTTTTGCTGCGAGCTTGAGCGCATCCAGAAGATCATCATAGGGTACACCATGGTTCTTGGCCAGCAGGACCAGAGCTGCAGGAGGGAGTAGATGCGTATCGAACTGTTCCCTGATTATCCGGTTCATATCTGCTACGACCTGTGTTTCCTCCACCGACCGCGCCCGTGCTATCCTCCCGATCAGGTCCTCAACAACATCATGTTGCTCGAAAATGCCAGAGCTCGGTTTGAAACCGACCGGGAGTGTCAGTCCGGTAATATCGAACCGGGGCGAGAACAGACCATTATCAAGGCCGAGAAGCCCCTCCTCCTCTGCCCGTTTCAGGAGCAGGTTCGCCTGATCGGTGCTCATCCACTTCCGGTCAAGCGCGTAATAATACACCAGCTCGTTCTTGCGCATCCCGGTCTTACGGGTATGCCTGAACGGGGCCGCGACCGTTAACCGAAGGGTCACTTCCTGGCACCCAGGAGAATGTTTTTCATATCAAGGGCATCGAGGCCCTCGCCATGTCCTTCCTTGGCGATATCGATATCTGTCCGGGAGACCTGGTCTGTGATCCGGAGGTAGAAAATATCATTGGCAATCGGGACCTTGCCACCCCCCCGCAGTGCCATGGCCAGCACGGAGACCTGCAGGTCAGCCGCTTCCGTAATAATACCCGGCCTCAGAACCTCCTTTGTAATCTCTCCAAATGTTGCACGGTCAATGGCAATCCGTATTTTTAATTTGACCTTTACCAGTTCCTTCCCGGTAGTCTTGGTCGATTCCTCATTGTCCAGGCCGGCAATATAATTCAGGGTCTCGTTGAAGGGCATTCCCATGGCAAACGAGAGATCCACCCGCTGGGGGAAACGATAATAGATCCTCCGCATAGCTAGACAGTTAGCGGCCAAGAAAGAAAAAAGATTGCTGGAGGGGTTTATAAAAAATTTGCCCTGGAGAGAAATCCTTTTTTTTCTCCTGTTGATCGATCCCCTTGCGTCATTCCTGCCCCCGACAGGGGAAGGCCGTGTGGTGCCGGAGCAGGGAATTATTCTCTTGAAACGACGGCTCGTAAAGGGAAAACCACAGATTTTGCATATACAAAAAGAAAAAGGGATTGTCTGATATGGATTATTCTAGTAACAATGCGTTGATGATACCGTCCTGGCCAGGGCGGCTCGTAATGCGGGCACTGCCGATCTCGGTCTTGATGATTGCACCCTTGTTGAGCAGGTTCCGGCGTACGTAGTTCGGGTTTGCGGTGTTCTTTTCCACAGTCTCGATCTTCACCCTTTTGGTCTCGCCGTTCCGGGGGTTGGTCACGTTGGCGTAGTTGGCCCGGAGCGCAATCATAAGGCGATTGCCACCGAATGTCCGGACGATCCGCGTCCGGGATTCCCCGATGTGGGTTTCTGTCGGTGCACCGCCGATCTCTGCTCTCCGCTTCATCTGTGCCGGGCGGCGCCTTCCGCCGGTCACTTTCCGAACTGATTCTCCCTGCCACTGCATGATGTTGCTCCTTTCAACTTTTTACCGGGAAGCCGTCCCGGAGATGGTGCTCTATATATTCTTTTCAGGATTATTTATAGTATTTCCCGATTGCTTGGATTCTCCTTCCGGACAGGGGATACCGGGATCGGAGCGGTAGTATGCGAAAGCGGGTGGCTCCAGGTCACGGACGTGTTCGTCGTCAGTTAATGACAGGTTGCCCGGTGCTCATGCAAGGATTGTATCGAGCAATGCAGAGACCCCGTCGCCTGTCTTCAGGTTCGTCCGGAATACCGGCATTGTTGGATTATACCTTGCTATGTCCTTCTGCATGCGATCAAGGTTCGCCCCGACAAGGGGTGCGAGATCAACCTTGTTGATGACCCCGATCGTGCAGTCCCGGAACATCATCGGGTGCTTGTTCACAACATCGTCCCCTTCCGTTGAACTGACGACAACGATGCGTTTCTCGGCACCGAGCCGGAAATCGGTCGGGCAGACCATGTTACCTACGTTCTCGATGAAGAGGATATCGATATTGTCGAGCGGGAGGTGGTCGAGTGCATGTTCAACAAGATGTGCGTCCAGGTGGCATTCCTTGCCGGTATTGGCATTGAACGCGGGGATACCCAGCGCCACGATCCGCTTGAAGTCGTCGTCTCCGTATACATCACCTGCGATAGCCCCTGCCCGCAGCCCCTTTTTTTCAAGGAGCGGGACAAGGCGCTCGATCAGGGCGGTCTTTCCCGAACCGATCGCCCCGAGCAGATCGAATGCCCTGACACAATGGGCCTTCAGGTTCCTGGCGTTATGGTCCGCAAGGGTATTGTTGGCGTCGTAGACATCCTTCTCCAGCCGGACGTCAATGTGGTGCATACCCTTAGGTTTCGAGCGTACACTGTTTATACCTTGACCCACAAACTCTCCTGCGATGGCACAGGGCGAGTGCATACTGTATCCCTGTTATTTCAACGCAGGGTATTCCCGCAGGGAAGGTCGGCGGGTCAGGAAAAGTCTTGGGGTCAAGGCACCGGTGATCACGGACCTTGAGCGCGCACTGAAACGGGCAGGGGTGCACTACCGGATAGAGGACCACCACCACCCCGCACACTGCGCACGCCGGGAAGGGAGGATCGTGGCGGAGTGGACAGACGGCAAAGAGCTCCTCATTAAAAACGTGGCTCAGAAACTGGAGGCTCGAAAATGAGCGGCCTGTACGATCTGCATACCCACTCCCTCCTTTCCGATGGCGAGATGCTTCCCATTGAACTAATCCGGAGGCTGGCTGTAATGGGGTACTCGACGGTTGCGATCACTGATCACGCAGATCTGTCGAATACGATTACCATTATTGAAACGCTCAACAGGGTCCGCGAATCGGCGCAGCTCTTCGGCGTCAGGTTGCTCTGTGGCGTGGAGATCACACATGTCCCGCCGGTACAGATCGCCCCCCTTGCCCGGCAGGCAAAAGAAGCCGGTGCTGATATCGTGGTTGTCCACGGGGAGACAACGGTTGAGCCGGTTGCTGCAGGCACCAACCATGCTGCCTGCAGTTGCAAGCACGTAAACGTGGTTGCACACCCGGGTCTGATCACCATTGAAGATGCTTTGCTGGCAGCAAAAAACGGCATTGCACTCGAACTCACGTCCCGCGGTGGCCATAACCGGACAAACGGTTATGTTGCACGGATAGCCCGCGAAGCCGCATGCCAGCTGGTTGTGGACTCAGACGCGCATGCACCGGGGGATCTTCTGGACGAGCGCGCAAAATTTATCGTTGCAAAGGGGGCCGGTCTGACCGAAACTGAATGCAGGCAGGTTATATCTTTAAATATCGACCAATTCCTCATTTCCTGAATTTTCTATTTATACTTATACGGAATTTTTAAATACTGCTATGGCTTACATATATAGATTACTAAATTAATTCAGAGTTAATCATCGTTCCGGGGTTGTTGTGTGAAGGTTGTTGGTCGAGCGGTGAGCACCATTGGTAACCGGATGCTCATTATCCAGTGTGACGCCGCCCAGCTCCCGCCGTTATACAGCGAAGTGACTGACAGGAGGATGAGAACGGTAGGGAAGATCCTGGACCTTTTCGGGAACGTGAAGGCGCCCTATGCCGCAATCCTCTGCCATGAGAAATGCTCCATCAGGCCTGATGAGAAGCTCTTCGCAAAATAAACACCCGACAGCGGAACAGCCCGGTCCCGCGCAATCAGAACAATGTATCTTTCCAGTTTGGTGAATGTGGATGCAGGAAGTTGAGAAATTAAAGGTCCTCCAGTCTGAGCGTGAGGCGCTCAAGACACGGACAAAGCAGAAGGAACACGAGAAAAAAGCCGAGAACCACACAGAGACGGTCTGTCCGGAGTGTGGAGGACGGCAGCTCGTCCATGATTACGAGCGTGCAGAACTGGTCTGCCAGAGCTGCGGTCTTGTCATTGATGACGATTTCATCGATCGCGGCCCTGAATGGCGTGCGTTCGACCATGACCAGCGGATGAAACGATCAAGAGTCGGCGCCCCGATGACCTTTACCATCCACGACAAAGGCCTTTCTACCATGATTGACTGGCGGAACCGGGACTCGTACGGAAGGGCGATCTCCTCAAAGAACCGCGCCCAGCTCTATCGTCTCCGCAAGTGGCAGCGCCGCATCCGGGTCAGTAATGCGACCGAGCGCAACCTTGCATTCGCACTCTCAGAACTGGACCGCATGGCATCCGCACTCGGCCTCCCCCGGAACGTCCGAGAGACCGCTGCCGTGGTGTACCGTGACGCTGTCGACAAGAACCTTATACGCGGCCGGAGTATCGAAGGTGTTGCGGCAGCCGCGCTCTATGCTGCCTGCCGGCAGTGCAGCGTGCCAAGGACTCTCGACGAGATCGCTGAGGTTTCCCGTGTCTCCAGGAAAGAGATCGGGAGGACATACCGCTTCATCTCCCGTGAGCTGGGATTAAAGCTTCTCCCTACATCCCCCATTGACTACGTGCCCCGCTTCTGTTCCGGTCTCACCCTCAAAGGAGAGGTCCAGAGCCGTGCGGTAGAGATCCTCCGGCAGGCCGGCGAGCGCGAACTGACAAGCGGGCGTGGCCCTACCGGTGTCGCTGCTGCAGCGATTTACATCTCCTCAATTCTTGGCGGAGAACGCCGCACCCAGCGTGAGGTTGCTGAAGTGGCCGGTGTCACTGAAGTAACCATACGGAACCGGTACAAGGAACTGGCAGAGAAGCTCGATATCGAGATAATTCTCTGATCTCTTTTTTATTTGTATTTTTTTAGGGTATAGTGCCATTTAACTACCAACTCTTTAAGGAATTTACGAGATAAAAATACAGCCAGAGTATTGTTCCGAATTTCAGATCAAAAAAGTGTTCCTGAAAATGGATAAAAAATTGACGCTCCAGGGGATTCGCCCCGCCGCTACGGCGCCCCGATTGCGATGATGTTGTATTACCAGGATCAGGCAACAAGGTAATACAGAAGAA
>JAKLGN010000049.1 GCA_022710665.1 Methanoregula sp.
TCAGCCCCTAAAATGATATGAATCAGGTCGATAAATAATACTTTTTCTCTGTGGTTATATCTCCATTCCATTTCTTTGATGTAATAGAGGAACTTCTCTTTCGAGATGCCATGATGTTTCATCAGACGTTCTTTAGCAAAGGACCAGAATCCTTCAATTCCGTTGATGTAGACCTTTCCTTGTTTGAACTTGAACTGGTGGTCGATATTGAGATGCCGGTATCCGCAGAACATGAGAGAATCATACCCGCACCATTTGTCGGTATAAACGATTGAACCACGTCGGACCTTCTTGACGGTTTCATTCATCAGAGATTCAGCTTTCACATTCGTGAGAATACTGACAGATACCTTTCCCCCGCGCTCCAGGATCCCGAACACGATCGTCTTGTGACCCGCCCCGCGACCCCGCTTACCTTTTCGTCGTCCTTCGAAATATGATTCATCAGCTTCAATTACACCTTTGAGAAGATCGTCATCTTACGCGAAAGAGCAAGCAATAGATCTTCGGAATATTTCGAATGTCTTGAGTGTTGTTGGGTAGCTAATATCCCGTTGAGTACTTGCTTTTCTGGCACTGATTTCTAGTTCGAATAATTTTACGAGAAGAAGCAAGGATACTGCGGATATTTTCAGACCGGATATTGGCGTTCCAGAAAACGGGGAGTAATCTCTTCGACACTTTTTACAGCGCAGCCGTTTCGTGTTCATCAGGTAATAATCAGGACGTCCACAGGATGGACAATGTACCCCTTTTCCTTTCTGTACCTCGTTGAAAAGATAATCAAATGCTCGTTGTTCTGTCTTGCACGTCTTGAGTAATTCTGGAAGATCCATCTGCCCCATCTTTTATCTGTGGGGGCTGAAATTTTACAATTACCATATTTTTTTTGATCATGGTATATTACTGAAATTTCAGAAAAACGTCTTCATGACGGTTATTGAACGATCCTGAAATTTTCCATGCGTCCCGTTTCAGATAATGTGTCCGGTAATATCCCTGGTGATAACCCAGTCACAATAACAGCAGTGCAATCCTTCAGGAAGTACTCTAAACCTGCTTCTTATGGGTTCATTGGTATTGGAAATACACCCCGGATTCGGGCAGCGGACAAGCCCCTCGATCTGGATTGGTATCTCCACGCCTTTCTTCTCGCAGACCTTGAAATTCCTGATAATATTGATCGTTGCCCGGGGGGAGATCAGGGCAATGCGATCAACCTCTTCCTTGGACAATTCCCGGTTTGTGAGCTTGACGATATCCTTGCGCCCCATGTTCCTGCTGGGAACATTGGTAGCGATCGAAAGTGCTTCCTGGGTTGTGCCCGTGATCCCCAGGATCTTGACGACATTAAGTGCCTCACCACCATCAATGTGATCGATCACGGTACCGTTTTTGATCCGCCGCACCAGCAGGCCTTCATTCTCTTCGGATTCTGTCATCATTGAAGCACCTGCATGAGCATTGCCATCCGGACCGGAACACCGTTCCTCGACTGTTCGAAATAGCGGGCATGCGGGGACTCGTCGAGCCGCGCATCGATCTCATCCACCCTTGGTAAGGGATGGAGAACAATCAGGTGTTTTTTGGCGTTTGTCAGGATCTCCGGCGTGATACGATAACTCGATGCCACGTTGAAGTAGGAAGCTGAGTCGGGGAACCGTTCGCGCTGAATCCTCGTGACATACAGCACATCCACGGAATCGATTACATCCTTTATATTATCGTGCTCAATAATCTCCATCCCCTTCTTTGCAAGACTGGCGGCCAGCGTTGCAGGAAGTTCCAGGCCTTTTGGGGAAATGGTATGGAGCCGGACATTATATAACGACAAAGCAGAGGCAAGGGAATGCGCTGTGCGGCCGTAACGCAGATCGCCGATCAGAGCGATCTCAATCCCGTCGATGGGCATGGTCTGGCGAATCGTATAGAGGTCGAGCAGGGTCTGGGAAGGGTGCTGGCCCGCGCCGTCTCCGGCATTGATGACCGGAACCGTGGCAAACTCACCAGCGAGCCGGGCAGCTCCTTCTTTGGGGTGGCGGATCACGATCGCATCCGCATACCCGCTCACGACACGGATGGTATCAGCAAGAGTCTCTCCCTTTGCCATGGAACAGGCTTCAACGCTACCTACCGAGAGCGATGTGCCCCCAAGGCGCGCCATGGCAGATTCAAATGACATGCGCGTGCGGGTACTGGGTTCAAAAAACAGGACGGCAAGGATCTTGCCCCGAAGAGCATTGTCATCATACTTTTTCTTATCAATCTGTGCTGCATGATCCAACAGGTGGTCGATCTCCTTACGATCAAAGTCTCCTATTGATATGATGTGTTTCGTTGCCACCCCTCCCTTGCTTATACGATAACGTGTGCGTTCCTGCCCTAATTAGCTATGTTTCAGCATACCTTGCATGTTTGTTCCAAAGAAAGCATGGGAGCACAGGCAACCTGACCGATAAGGAATAATATATTATCCCATCACTGCCAATTTTTTTATCTATCTGTATCAGTTTTTGGAGGGAACCGAATAATGGACCAAATACCAGTTGCACGACCTGCTGTTGGTCAGGATGAAATTTCTGCTGTTACTTCAGTCCTTGAATCCGGCATGCTGGCTTCCGGTGCACGGGTCGAGGAATTCGAGAAGAAATTTGCTGATTTCTGCGGGTCAACGTACGCTGTTGCAGTCAATAACGGCACGGCAGCGCTGCATGCTGCACTGCTTGCTGCGGATATCGGGCCCGATGACGAGGTTATCGTCCCTGCGTTTACGTTTTTCGCAACAGCATCTGCCGTTGCTATGTGCGGTGCAAAACCGGTCTTTGCCGATGTTGATGAATCTACCTTCAACATCCTTCCGCAGCAGATCGAAGAGCGGGTCACGAAAAAAACCCGGGCTGTGATTGGTGTCCACCTCTTTGGCCAGCCATGCGATATACAGTCTGTGCAGGAGTGTTGCGAGTCCCACAATCTGAAATTCATCGAGGATGCGGCACAAGCCCATGGTGCTGTGTACAAGGGGCAGAAAGTCGGCGGGTTCGGGGATTTCGGGTGTTTTTCCTTCTATGCTACGAAGAATATGATCACCGGGGAAGGGGGAATGGTCACAACAAGCGATAAAGGGTATAACGGACGGCTGCGTCTCATCATCAACCACGGGCAGAGCGAGAAATACCTTCACACCTGCCTCGGGTACAATTACCGCATGACTGATATCAGCGCCGCTCTCGGTATCGTCCAGTTAAAAAGACTGGAGAAGTTCAATCTGCGGCGCCGGAAGAATGCCGAGTTCTATAATGCAAACCTGTCTGTCAGAGGACTGGTCACCCCGGCAACTACATCTGACGTAAGTCATGTGTACCACCAGTACGTGGTCAGGCTTACTGAAGAATTCCCTCTGATCCGGGCGGATTTTATGGAATATCTCAAATCAAAAGGGATAGGATCTGCCGTCCATTATCCTATCCCCCTCCATCGCCAGCCCCTCTTCGGGCTCGATAATAACCCTGATTCCTGTCCGGTATCAACCCGGCTCGCGGGATCTGTCCTGAGCCTGCCGGTGCACCCGCTCCTTGACCAGAAGGAACTGGCCTATATCTGTGATACCATAAACCGGGTGAAATAAATGGATGTTGGTGTTATTGGTGTCGGGACGATGGGAAGGAACCATGTCCGTATCTATTCAGAATTAAAAAGTGTTGACAGACTGGGGATTTATGATGTAAATACCCAGGGAGCAAAAGCCCTTGGCAGGACGTTTGGTGCAACCGTTTATGGATCTATCAGTGATCTTCTTGATAACTCAGATGCCGTCAGTGTTGTTGTCCCCACACAATTCCATTCAACCGTGGTGGAAGAGGTTTTTAAAAAAGAGAAATCTGTACTCATTGAAAAGCCAATCTGTGCGACATCAGCTGAAGCAAAACAGCTGATGAAAAAAGCTCCTGATGGAATTACCGTAGGTGTCGGACATATCGAGCGGTTTAACCCGATCGTTGCGGAGATCAAAAAGATCGTCAAAAATCCCGTCTATGTTGAAATGAAGCGGCATAATCCTGCATCGGCACGGATAACCGGAAGTTCTGTTGTCGAAGACCTGATGATTCACGATATTGACATCCTGTTACATGAGTTCTTTCCTTCTCCGGATGAGATTCACGGTATCGGCAATGACGATGTCATGAGTGTACTGATGAAATGCGATGCCATTCCGGTTGCTCTGTCTGCGAGCCGGAAGGCCTCTAAAAAGATTCGATTGTTTTATATTGAAGATGAGGACTTCACGATTGAAGGCGATTTCATGACGCAGGAAGTCACTATACACCGCAAACCCGGCCAGTATCAGGTTGAAGCGCACAGGTATGTTCAGGAAAATATTATCGAGAAAGTGATGGTGGGGAAAGTCGAACCCCTGAAAAGGGAACTGGAGACCTTCATTGATTGTGTGGATAAGAACAAACCATTCCCCATTTCTCCAGAACAGGCAATCCGGAACCTTGAATTTTGCGAAAAAATCCGTTCTGGACAGTAATGCGGGAGGTACACAGCGCCATGACTTTAGAGACGGTAATCCTCAAACGAGGCCCTATTAAAAAGGTCGGGGTGATCGGAATGGGATATGTTGGTATCCCGGCCGCGGCCCTTCTGGCAGATTCCCCAGCCTTTGAACGGGTATATGGATTCCAGCGTGACTCACTCTCTTCGGGTTACAAGATCGCGATGCTGAACCGAGGTGAGAGTCCGCTCAAAGGGGAGGAACCGGGACTTGGTGAGCTGCTTAAAAAGGTTGTGGCAGCAGGAAAATTCCAGTGCACGTCAGATTTTTCAAAGATTTCCGACCTGGATGCAGTGACCCTTTCGATCCAGACCCCTTTTTTGAGCAAGGACGATCTCCTTCCCGACTTCTCGGCGCTTGAGGAAGGTATCTCGCATGTTGGCCGTCACCTGCAACCCGGGATGCTTGTGGTGCTTGAATCTACGATTACTCCAGGTACTACAGTTGGTATGGCCCGTGAGACTCTGGAACGGGAGTCCGGGCTCGTAGCGGGAGAGGATTTTGCCCTTGCCCATGCCCCGGAACGTGTCATGGTGGGCAGGCTCATCCGCAATATCCGGGAGCATGACAGGTGTGTCGGGGGTATCGACGAGGTCAGCACAAAACGGGCGACCGAACTCTATGCACCGGTTCTGACAACGGGAAAAGTGATCCCGATGTCAGCAACCGCTGCGGAAGTGACCAAGACTGCTGAGAATACCTTCCGCGACCTCCAGATCGCAGCGATGAATGAGCTGGCGCTCTACTGCGAGGCGATGGGGATTAATGTTTATGATGTCCGGACCGGTATTGACAGCCTGAAAGGCGAGGGGATCACCCGGGCACTGCTCTGGCCGGGTGCCGGTGTAGGTGGCCATTGCCTGACCAAGGACACCTATCATCTCGAACGCGGTGTACAGGTGCTGGGGAAGGGCATTCTTGATTATCCAAAGAACCAGCCCTCCCTCTACGTGCTTGCCCGCCGGATCAATGACTTCATGCCCAACCACATGTTCCGGCTCACAGTGGATGCACTCAAGAGGGCAGGCATTCCCTTACATGGGGCAAAGGTTGCGATGCTCGGCTGGGCATTCCTCTCCAACTCGGATGATTCGCGAAACACGCCGTCCGAACCGTTCCGGGATGCCTGCATACGTGAAGGTGTCCATGTGGCAGTACATGATCCCTACGTTGCAGAATATCCCGGCGTCACTATTGTTCACAGTATTGAAGAGGCTGTGAAGGGAGCAGACGCAATCATTATCTTTGCCGGTCACCAGCAGTATAAATCTCTCGATGCGCCGTATCTTAAGAACCTGTCAGGAAAGAAACACCCGGTTATCATTGACGGACGGAACCTGATCGATGCCGATGTGTTCATCCGGTGCGGTTATATTTACAAGGGGATCGGGCGCGGGGACAAGAACAGTCACCCGATCCGATAATCCACTTCTTTCACGGACTGATTCGGACCTCCCCGCTGATCTTGGCCCGGAGATTATTCTTTAATCCCCGACATTCAATTTCCCTCTATGGACATTACTCTCCGCGACCATTTCATTACGTTATGGCAAAAGTATTTTTTCGGTGCAGAACTCCCGCTTGCCCTTGAATTCCGGACAGGACCCGGCACAGCAAAAAAAGTCCCGCAACCCGGCGGCTGGCGCTGTATCGTCTGCCAGATTGGGCAGGCACGGAACGGCACTCCACTCGCATTTGACAGCCAGTCGGTTACCTGCCGCGGCGGGCTCATGTATACCGGGTATTCCTGCGAGCGGCCGCCGAACTTCCGGTACTTCCTCTCGCACGGTAAAGAGGGGATTGTGGAAGGTGAGCGGTACAAGCAGACACCGGAGATTGTTGATGCGTGGGAAAAAATGATCCCGCCGTTCGATACTCAGGGTAAGGAACTCCGGTTCACCCGCTGGGACCAGCTCACGGAGCAGGATAATCCCGGGGTGGTTATCTTTTTTGCCCGTCCTGAGGTTGTCAGTGGCCTTTTCACCCTGGCAAACTTCGATCGGGCTGACCCGAACGGGGTCATTTGCCCCATGGGTTCCGGGTGCAGTTCCATCATCTATTACCCGTGGCTCGAGCAGCAGAAGCGGGACCCAAAGGTAATCATCGGCATGTTTGATCCATCGGCGCGCAAGTGCGTGCCGCTCGACGTGATGACGATTGCCTTCCCAATGAAGAGGTTTGAGAAAGTGATCGGGTTCATGGAAGAGAGTTTTCTTATCACGCTGACGTGGGAGACGGTGAAGAAGAAGATCGAGCGGAGCGGGGCGATGTATAAGAAGGAGTGATGGCTGGATACGTAAAGATCTGGAATTACCATACCTATCGATGAGTCAAAAAAATCTTGGGAAAGAACTAATATCAATTAAATTCACGACAGTACTGAGTCCAAAAATTTACTTGTTTGGGTAATTTACGTTTAATCTGTTTCAATTGTTTTCCGTCATCTTTTCTGAAATTGTTGTATTTTTTTAAAACATACAAAATTGACCGGGCTGATTATATTACGATGGCTCCCCGCCTCAGGGGCATGGCGGGGCAAGTAAGGTTTTTTGAAATGGCCCACTATCGAGAACAACATATTACCTTCATATTTTGATTGTAGTATCCCGAATTGATTTTACACATATAACCATTTCTGCGCATAGTTCAGGATCCTCTCTGGAGGCAATCGATACCAGAAGACGTTGCATGGTTCATCGTAATCAAGACTCATATGAGGTTTGATGACATTGTGCCAGTGAACGATTTTATCGATGGAACCGAACTTCGCAATTCTGCGTTCGACCTCCCCGAAGAACCGTTCGATTTTTCCATTCGTTTGAGGATGTTTTATACTGGTCGGGATGTGTTTGATGTTGTGAAGAGCGAGGAATTCTTTGAACTTATGGTGAGCGTGTTCACGGTTCCGAGCAGAAACGAACTGAGTACCATTATCAGTCAGGATCTCGCGGGGTGTACCGTATTCCCGGAATCCCTGGTTCAGAACCGTGATGGTGTTATCAGTGGTTGGAGAATCGAATACCCCATAACAGGTGATGAGGCGGGATGAATCATCCATGAAAGCGACCACCCATTTCTTCGATCCGTCAAAGTCGAGCTCTTTCCAGTCACCCTGCCACATCGACATGGAATGATCCCGTTCAAACCGGATATACTTCCGTTGTTGCCGTTTTTTCATGTTGATCTCCACCAGGCCGTGGGTCAACAATACCTGATAGATCCGATTATGCGGGATATGAATCCCGTATGTTTTCTCGATCTTTTTCTCCAGATGAGTGGGACCTATGTTGTTGGCGTGATAGGTTTCGAGGATTAATTCTTCCATTCGGTCATTGATTGGCTGAGGCTTTCTTCCGGATTGCCCGAGTATCGGATATTCTCCCGATTCTCTGAACGTCTTGATGAGCTGATACACGCGTTGACGGGTAATCTGGAAATACTGAGCAATCTCAGTAACGGGCTTCCCCTTTATCCATTGCCGAATGATCCGCTCGATATCCCGATTCGATAATTTGCTCACATCGGTATTTAGAAGTGATGTCAAATGATTTCGGGATAGGACACCTTCATATTTTGATCAAAAAGTTTTCAGGCATTCTATATTTCCAAGTGCAATCGATCTCCGGCCAAAAAATTTCCAATCGACCCATCAGATCCTGCCTGAAATTTTTCAATCGCGATCCGGTAGATCGAACGGACACCCAACGCCGGACAATGAAAAAAATTATAGGTTGAACACCCGAATTGTAGGTTAATTAACCTATAATCGCTTGTCTAATTTACAACCATTTACCGCGATTAAATTTTTTCGTGCGGGGCCTGCCTGAAAATTTTCCAGTGCATTGGCCCGGATTACTGATCCTCAAGGACCATTTTCACGTTCGAACTGGTAGCCGGATCTGCGTAAAACC
>JAKLGN010000005.1 GCA_022710665.1 Methanoregula sp.
CACGATCCGGGGAAGACCGATGCAGGTCCGGGGGAAGGCCACCCCGGTCTTCGATGGCAAAGGAACCCTCATTGCCGCAGTCCAGTCCCTGCTGGTCAACGAGGACGTTAAGCAGGAAAGCCTTTTCGACGACATTCAGGAAGATTACCTGGGGGGGATATCGGGTATCACGATAAGGCTTACCGGGGAGGGTCTCCCCAGCGAGATCGCTGGTGCGATCGGTTCGGCAACCAAAGGATACGGGGTCTGTGTTACGGACAGGCGCCTGCTGGTCGTCCACGATCCCGACCCGGACACACCGGACCACCACGGGATGCGGTTCGGGGAGTTTATTATCGATAAGCTCTTCGGGACCAATATCGATCTCCACCCGCGATCCATCGCTGATCTCGAAAAGATCAAGGTCTTTGAGGTCTGGCGCAACAATATCACGGCAATCGAGATGAAAAAACCCCCGTTGCTTGCAGGGTTTGTTATCATAAAGATAGCGAGCGGGGGATCGTACCGGATCCTTGTCAATCATTCAAAGGCATTCATCCACCTCCGGCAGCTGCTGAACATGTTCTGGCCTGAAATGATCCGACCGGTCGAGGAGACTGACAATGAAGAACTTGAATGGCTGGATGAAATTCACCGGCTTGATCTTGTTGACAGGCTGCAGATCGAGGACCCGTTCCGGGACATCCCTCACGAAGTGATAACAATCCAGCCCTCCCGAACGACCGGAGATCATCCTCAAACCTGATTACCATATGCCAGCCCGTTCACTGGCAGGAGAAGACCGATGCTCATTGACGACATCCTCATGCCGCCATAACCTTGGCTAAACTCTTTGCCGGGCGTATCACGTCCAGGGTACGGAGCAGCGGGGTATGCCCTGTTTACTCCAGTCGCAAGAAGGCCGATATCTACCTTGAGCACCGGTTCCGGGTATACTACCTCAGATCATCCGAATAGAATGCGGGCTAGCCTTTCTGGCAGTACAATGCTTCATTTGTGGTTGAAGAGGGGAGGAAAATCGGGAATCCTACTGGAGACAGATACCATGTTGAAAAAAAGGGCAACATCACATTTCAGCGACTCGTTTCTTTCCCTGATGGATGCCACCCTTGTGCCATCCCTGCCCCGTTCCTGGGTTCAATCGCGCCCGCGATGCTCCATAAGAAACGGGATGCCTGATCCTGGTCCTGCAACGTCATCGCAATCGGGGCGCTGTAGTGGAGGGGCGAAGCACCGGGAGCGTTATCCATTATCAGGAACACTTTTTTGATATGAAATCCAGAACATTACTCCGGCTCTATTTTTTTTGCTCGTAACTACCTTCACGGGGTGGTAGTTCACATGGGCACAATACCCTGAAAAACGTGCTCAAAAGAGACGCTCCTGTCCCTGCCAGGATCGCCCCGTTGAGTCATCATTAGGTTTTTATCAGGGCGGGGGTGTTTTTTGGTACTTCTGCATTGCCTGATCCGGGTAATTCAATACCCGGAAAACCGGGAATTCCGATGTCGTTGCCATGGATCGCCAGTGCGGCGGGTTCCGGAAATGGTTTGTCTGAAAAGAATGGTGTGAAATCTGAAGAGCCAAATAAAATTATTTCCGGGTAATGGGATATCCTTCGGTTTCGGTAACACGGTGGAACTCTGCCATCAGCTGCCTGGTGATCGGCCCGGGCTTCCCGCTTCCAATGGTTCGGCCATCAACCCAGGTAATGGGAGCCACTTCAGCTGCGGTCCCGGTACAGATCAGTTCGTCTGCAGTGTAGATATCAAAATACCCGAGGTTCTGCTCCTTTACGGAAATGCCCAGGGATTGTGCGATCTCCAGGAGGACCATACGCGTAACTCCCCGGAGGTTATTGAGGGTTGCAGGTGTGATGATCTCACCGTTCTTGACCACATAGAGGTTGTCACCAGAACCTTCCGATATGTATCCGTTGGTATCAAAGAAGATCGCCTCATCCCCCCCCTTGTAATTGGCCTCGATCTTGGCGAGGATATTGTTGAGGTAGTTCAGGCTCTTGACATTGGGAGGCAGGCACTCAGCGGGATTGCGCCGAACTGAAACGGTCACTGCCTTAAGCCCTTTCTCGTACAGGTCACCATACATCGCACCCCATGTCACTGCGATGACCACGACTGAGGGCTTTGGGCATTTGCGCGGGTCAAGACCGAGATCGCCAAAACCACGGCTGATGATGGGCCGGATATAAGCATTGGAGAGGTTGTTTCTGCGCAGCACCTCGCAGATAATCTCCATCATCTCTTCTTTTGTGATCGGCGGGGTCAGGTCAATCGTCTTTGCCGAATCATACATACGATCAATGTGTTCTTTTAACCGGAAAACTTTCCCGTTATATGCCCGGATGCCCTCAAAAACCCCATCACCATATAAAAAACCATGATCAAAAACCGAGATTTTTGCCTGGTCTTCCGGAACATACTTTCCATCAATGTAAATGATCATATTCCTTCATACGATGCGCGGGCTCTTGTATTTTTCTTTGAATTATTAACACCGGATTGACCCGATGACCAGCACGCGAATTTTTAAAGAGCGGATGCTGATAATTCTCCGGTCTCCTTCCAGATTCGGGACTTTATCGTGGAAAAACTCCCTGCCAAGTCGCTGTTCCCCAACCGGGCAACCCCGTTTGTGACCGATAGCCTCTGAGAAGTACGTGATCTCACGTCGCTAACCAATGGCAGGATTGCTCTTTTCAAGGTAAAGAAGCACCGGAACCCGGTTCATCGCTTCTTTCGGCACAATCCGATAAAATGCCGGAACATTCCTATCCCTGCTACCGGGTGCAGGTGGGTGTAACTGCCCAGCGTATTGGCGGTAACTGCCCCGTCAAGATTGTCCCTTATGCCGGCACCCCGGGAAAGGCGATAGGCAAACCTTGTCTTCCGGTCGAGATCAACGTCGGAGTAATGGAACTCGTGGCCCCGGAACGAGGCCCTGCCGAGAGGAGAGTCCTCCCCGGCCGTACCCTCCACATAGCTGACCACGCGGCGCGCCGGCATCCGGGTCTCTCCCGAAAATACCCCGCACATCTCAAAGGACTGGTCGGCAGCAGATCCCTGCCAGCCTTTCTTTAAGTTCATGCGCTCCGTCAGGTACATGAGCCCTCCGCATTCCGCGTACCAGGGGACTCCGTTCTTCGATGCCTCCCGGATCGCCTCACGCATACGGTCATTAGCCTCCAGTTCGCGGACAAAGAGCTCCGGGTATCCGCCGCCGATAATATAGCCATCCGCTTCCGGGAGGGTATCATGCACCGGGCTGAACGGGATATAGTCTGCACCAAGGGATTGCAGGACATTGAACAGATCGGCATAATAAAAATTGAAGGCCTCATCGAGTGCTATCCCGATCTTCACGTCCCGCACCGGTGACAGGTCAAAGGATGGTGATCTTTCGGTGGATACATCACGCTCCTGCATGAGGGAGACAAACCGGTCGAGATCAACATACTGCCCGATCATCGCCGTGATTGTTTTTATCCGGTCATCGAAGTCCCCCCTTCCGGATCCTTCCCGGTAGGGCACGAGGCCGAGGTGGCGCATAGCGAGCTGCATCTCCTCCATGCGGGGGATTGCCCCGATGACCGGCACGCCACAGTAATGTTCGATCGCGGTCGTTGCCTTGGCTTTGTGCGAACCGCCCCGGATGTTGTTGAGAATCACCCCGGCTATCCGGATACCCGGATCAAAGGACTGGAAACCCCGGACAATCGCCGCAGAACTCCGCGTGATGCTCTGAGCCGAGACGACAAGGATAACCGGCAGGTCAAGCGTCTTTGCTATCGCTGCGGTACTGCCGACATCCGTGAGAGCGTCCGCCCCTTCAAACAACCCGCGGACACCCTCGACGATAGCCATATCAGCCCCCCGGCACCCGAATTGGAAGATATCACGGATCTGTTCATCGGAAAGCGTGAAGCTGTCCAGGTTCCGGCAGGGACGCCCGGATACTGCTGACAGGTAGGAGGGATCGATGTAATCCATACCGACCTTGAAGGTCTGGACCCGGTGCGTTGTTGAAAGGAGGGCTGCAAGCGCGAGCGTGATGCTGGTCTTGCCGCTCCCGGAACGGTCACCGGTGATGAGGATCTCTCTCATGCCAGGCTCCGGAGCACGGCCCCGAACTCGCTCTCGACAATATTCCTGACCCCGAGCGTTTTCGGGTGCAGATCGATCTCCACCATGACGTGCTCGTGGCCGAGCGCATGGAGAGGAGCTACCTGGCGAGGACCGTTTGTGATCGAGAAGCACTCGACTCCTGCTGTATATTCCTGGGGAATAGCATGCGGTACACCGGCAATGAGGGCATATGCCGGAGCGATCTGTTGGATCCTTTTCCCGAGCGCGTCCCCGTTCGCACCATATTCGTCGAGCGCCCCGATCAGTTCCGGTTTTACACCCCCTGCCGTCATTTCCCCAAGGATGGTTTCCGCATCCGTCCGCGTCTTGGGAAGCCCGCGCCCCTCAAGGTTGGCAAGGTATGTGATATCCGCACCCGGGCAAACATCGTGCAGTGCGAGAAGTGCATCGGCAAACATATAGGCAGTCTCCTTCTTCGCGTTCAGGATGGCAACCCCCCGCTTTCCGCTCCGGGCACATTCAAGCAGGCGATTGGCCGCCTTGTGCTTGAGGTCGCCGCGCGAGGGCTCGATATAGGACTGGCAGGCGGCTCCCCGCAGGCGCTCGACCTCGGTCGCCTTGCCCATCATGAACCGCTGGCGTTCGAGTTCTGAGAGCGTGATCCAGCCGGCCGCTTCAGCGGCTTCCAGCGTAGAGAGTACTCCTGCGATATTCTCGATATACCCCGCATGGATGTCGACTGCGATCGTGGGAGTCGTGATGCCGGCACCATCGATCGCTGACTGGAGGTCCTCACCAATGATCATTGCCACGCATGTCCCGATAACCGCCATGCGTTGTGGTGAGAACCGGTCCTCGGCATACCGCAGCGCATCCTCAAGCGGTTTCTGGCCGCCAAAGATGAATTCATTGTCAGCAAGCGAGGTTGTGAGAACCCGCATCCCGTCCTCCTCAAGCAGGCGGGCGTGCTTGAAAGAGCAGCCGGAAGGGCCGTGAAGGACAGCAACATCAACCCTGAGATCGCGGGCGGTATAAAGCGCAGCGACAATCGAACTGGGACGTGGGTGCATGTATTTCATGGGCATCGGTTATCTCCAGGTTTTCACGGACAGGACAATCGATCCTTTCCCGGTGAGCCGGATCGCGGTTTTTTTGCCTTCGTCAAGGGTAGTACAGGTTGCGTCAATCGTTCCCTTGAGGACCCCGGACTGGCCGGTACCCAAACCGGGAGGACGACCTACCCAGACCACGCGGGTGGGCCGGACCTGATTGATCGCTGAGAGGATCTGGTCGTGGGAGAAACCTTCGCACACCGCGCCGTCCCCTTCCACCTGCCCGATGACCAGCGTCAGTTCGCTGGCCTTTGCGCAGTACCGGGCATACCGTGCAGCGCACAGCGTTGTAACCGCATTCGTTCCGCTGTTGGAATTGTCAACGATGATGAGGTCCTTTGCGCATTCAAGGGACATGCGGCCGGGAAGCGCGGTGAAATGGTTGAGCGGGGCCGGATCGATGTGCAGGATCATGGCAGCAGCGGCTGCGAGCATGAGCGGGGTGCGGTAGGGGGGCAGGAGAAAGAGGGGATTTGTAAGGACACAGGTTTTCCCCTCTATCTCAATGGTGCATTGCACGCCATTGCATCGGACAATATCGCCGAGATGAACAACATTTTCCCCATGGCAGGGCACACCATCGGCAACCAGCACACACCGGGCATGAGATGCCGACGCGATCTTCTCCCTTATCGCGCTCTTCTTCCCACGGGCAACCGTGTAATCATCCGGCGAGGTTATGATGGCAAGGTCGCCCGTTCCCGTGACACCAAGCGAGATCTCGGCAATGAGCCATCCCGGCATCCGGCTGGCATACCAGACCGCGGCAATCTCAGAAGCCGGCGTGATACTTTTTTTCCAGAGGAGATCTCCTGACGGGTAAGCGTATGTCCCGGATGACGTGTGCAGGACCCCTTTGTTCGGGAGGATGGAGGCCAGCGCGTGTGCGGTGGTGGTCTTTCCCTGCGCCCCGGTGATCTCAATCATGGGGTGGGGCAGGTGCTCCCCCAGAAGCCGGCGCACTGCCTCGTGGTGGGTGATCACGGGTGCCTTCTGGCGGGCGAGCACCGGGTGGTCCGGGTCAAGGTGGACCGGCGCTACGACAAGGTCGTAGTGCCGCTCCGGTGCCTCCCGCAGTTCATCCGGTGTGGTACCGTGATAGACATCCACGGCATCAACAGAACAGCCTGCCGCTGAATAGGCTGCACTGATCTCTTTTCCGCCATGGATCGTATCCAGTACCAGGATATGCATATAAAAAAATCAGAGAAGGGAAAGAGCTTTGTCTGCGTTCTTGACCATCAGCTCGGCAAGGAGCGGATCGCTTCCAATAGGGTCCGCGTACACGAGTGGCACGGACGTCCCGTTCAGGACAAAGAGGCCTTTCTTGACCCCCTCCGCAAGACCGATCTCCCCGGGAATGTCTTTTTCGATATGGACGCCTTTGGCAAGGAACAGGGGGACTACCACGAGTGCCTCAATTGGCTCGTGCCGGAATGCCTCCAGTGATTCCTTGATCGTCGGCCGGTTCATATTCATGAAACCGCATTTCACAATGTAGCCGGCATGCTTTGCCTTGATAAAAGCGGCAGTTTTCTCGACAAGTTCCTGGTTGTAGGGCATGGTGCTCCCATGTCCGACGAGTAACATTCCCTTTGTACCCATATAACAAATAGTATTACCGGTATGATTAAAAATTCTTACTTAACGATCTTGTCTGCGAAAAAAATCAACACCATAAAAGAAGACTGCTGTTCGTAAAAAAGACAACTGACGGGATGAACGACGGCCCGCAAACGGCAAAGTCTTCTCAAACCGTATCTTTGCCATCAGGACCAATCAGGTTTCTAAAAAAATTTCAGCTCTGGAGAAACTCACACGAACCGATAGGGTACACACCCGAACCATGAAAATTGTTCAACACCTTCATTGGTTTGAGGGCTCCCTGCCCCGGGGTATGTTTGAGAAGTCGGTAATTGGTACTTGCCTGAATCACTGAATGGAAAGTAATTTGATGGACTACCATCAACGTATATGAACTACATGATGCATGCTTTTGAACGCTTCGGGATCCTGATCAATGACCGTATCGTCAGGACACCGGTTGGCATTGCATCGATGGCCGGGATCGTTGATGCCGCATACGTGCTTGAACGTGCCGGAAATATCGGGTTTGCGTTCATTGGTGGTTATGCCATAGATGCGCCGACCATGGCCTCTGCCAAATCCCTTGCTGCCGGGGGGGACCGGAAAGAGTTCCTGTACGAAGACCCGGTGGAGGAACTGAAGGTCCAGATTGCCCGGATGGAAAAGAGCGATGTTGTGCTCGGGATCAACCTCCGCGCGTCATCTCCCGATTCCTTCCGTTCCCTTGCAAAAGCCCTTGGCGATACTGTGGTGTACGAGATTGACGCCCACTGCCGGCAGCCGGCCATGGTCGCAGCCGGGTGCGGGGAATATTACCTCAGACACCCGGACGCACTTTGCGCGTCGGTCCGGGCGCTGAAAGAGGAGGGTGTTACCGTTTCG
This sequence comes from Methanoregula sp., assembly GCA_022710665.1. GTDB lineage: Archaea > Halobacteriota > Methanomicrobia > Methanomicrobiales > Methanospirillaceae > Methanoregula. The sequence continues at coordinate 7,688 of JAKLGN010000005.1, forward strand.
GTGAAATTCCGTGTCGGTGTTGCAGATGATGATCCGGCGCTTGCCGCAGCCCTCTGGAAAGCCGGTGCCGATATCCTGCACATTGATCTCATGGATGCCGGATCCGCCAGGCTCCGGCAGATCCGGAACAGCTGTCCCCTGCTCATCATCGCCAACAACTCCATCACCAGCTTCGACCGTATGAAGGAGATGCTCCAGCACGGGGCAGATCTTGTCTCGCTTGCCCGTCAGTCTGATGAGCGGACCCTTGCCGGGCTGGATGCTGCGATCACCCGTTTCGCTGACGAAGAAGGCTGGTACAATGCCCCCAAGCAGCTCTGCCGCGGGGGGGACATCCGGGCGCTCGCGTTCTGCTGCATGCCGGTGAAGGAATGCCCGCTTATCCCGACCCTCGCGCGTATTGGCATACCCCGCGAGGAATATATCCAGATGAAACTGGGGGCTGTCCGGGGAACACCGCTCGATCACGGGAGCCAGACCTGTTTTGGGAGCCTTGCATGGTGCTGCAAGAACTCCACGCCCTGCATGTTCCGGGCATTGACCTTAAAGCAGCATAACATCAGCCCGAAAGAATATATGCGGCTGAAACGCGAGCTCTCAGAAACGATCATGAGCCGTGTTTTTCCATGACCTGTCTTCGCATGACCGCTGCTGAACGGGCCCAGCTTGCCATGATGCTTGAGGTGACAGCTTTCCCGAAACCGGGTAATGTGGACCGCTGTCACGACTATCCTGAAACGCGCCTGGAACATTTCCTGGCTTCAACGATCTTTGCCCGGGAAGCGCTTGAAGAGGCTGCGCGGGGAGAGGGCAGGATCGGTGAGATCATCGGGCACGCTGTCCGCGACACCAGCTGTCACAGCGGAGGAAATACCCATTTCGGTGCATTCATCCTGCTTGTCCCGCTGGTATATGGAAGGGATATTCCCGGAGCGCTGGCAGCGGTCGCAAAGACGGATACGTCTGATGCCATTGCATTCTACAAAGCCTTTGCCCTGACGGCAGTTAAGATGAATGCTACGGATGAACTTGACGTGAACGACCCCCATACGCTCACCCTGATCCGCAACCGGGACATGACGCTTCTCGATATCATGCACCATTCGGCGGCACATGACATGGTAGCCCGCGAGTGGGTGACCGGGTTCCCGCTCGTGCGCCGGGGTGCCGACCTCTTAAAGCAGCTCGGGAGCGGGCGTCAGTCCATTGTGGACTCGTTCCTGACACTCCTGGCAACTGAGCCGGACACCTTCATCATCAAGAAGCACGGGCCCGGGGTGGCACAGGAGACGATGCGCCGGGCACGTGATGTCATTGACGGGAAGTACCCGCTCCAGCAGTTCGATGAGGAGCTTATCCGGCGGGATATCAACCCGGGTTCGATAGCAGATATCACGATCGCGGCGATCTATATTGCACTGGGTGAGGGCTGGTCATGGGACTCCTGAGAGGCGGTATCAATGAGGTCATCGCCACGACCGCGTACAACGCGGCCCCCATCGGTATCCATTACCGGGAACAAAAATACCATGCCATCCTGTTTTCCGGTACGCATACGGCAGAAAATGTTGCCCGGGACGGCTGGCTGGTAGCGAACCTCACGCATGACCCGGTCATGTACGTGAAGACCGCGTTTGAAGATCTGCCGCGGGAGATGTTTATCCAGGAACCGGTCAGCGGGAAGAGCATGCACCGTTTAGCCGGGGCTGACGGGTGGGCTGCATTCACCGCAACCGTGGAACACCAGAATGCCGGGGCGATGACGGTCTCGCTGAGCCTGGAAAAGGAACTCATTGAGGAAGTTGGGCTCTCCCCGGTCAACCGGGGATTCAACAGCCTGATCGATGCAACCGTGCATGCGACACGGTACAGGATCACCCGCAACGCGGAGCTGAAGCAGCACATCGAGTACCATGCCGGTGTTGTCCGGAAGTGCGGGGGGAGAAAAGAGATCGAAGCGCTCGGTATGCTGATGGAGTATATCGGGTAAATTATTTCCAGCGGCCCTCTTTTTTATTGGGTATAGTGCCATGTTACCTACCAACTCATTCAGGAATTTACGAGAGAAAAATAGAGCCAGCGTATTGTTCCTGATTTCAGATCAAAAAAGTGTTCCTGAGAATGGATAACGCTCCCGGAGCTTTGCCCCACCGCTACGGCGCCCCGATTGCGATGACGTTGTAGTACCAGGATCAGGCTTCCCGATATTACTAAAAAAACGCAGGCACCCCCTCCCCAACGGGGGCAGGTCAGGAACCAGGGGGGCGTCAGTCAGAGAGAGAAATATGTCGCTGACAGGTGACTGTACCCTTTTTTTAAGGATAGCGGCTGGAAAGACCGGGATCGTAAACCTTATGCAATCAACCGCACAAAGCCCGGCCGGTGACCCGGGCACAATCAACCGTCCTCTCCTTATCATGGAAGAGAGGATAAGTACACCCTCCAAACGGGTGGACACGCTGGAAGGGCGGGGAGTTTCTCGCTATTTCCACTTGAAGACAGGAATCATGGGCTTTAACGGGTCATACTCTTCTCCGGCTGCAGAGACTCTCTGGGACAGGGTGAACACCTCTCCCTTCTCGCTTGCAAAGGTCACGACGACCTTTGCTTCAGCAAGCATGGAGGTCAGCGAGTATACATGGGACTCGTCAACGGCAAGGGAAGCCACATCGTACTCGATATCCATGGGAACAAGGGCAGCATGAATCCTGAGCGCGGGGGAGTTCCCGGAGTTGGTGAGGATGATCGCCTTTGCATCTTCGCGTAACCGCACCTGGATCTGGGGTAATACCGTGGTGTCCTGCATGATCATAAGGGACATCACGATAACGACCACGAGGATGAGGGTGATCCCCGCAAGGTAGATATTGAGAAAGAAGAGGAGGAGTGTGACAAGGAGACCGGCAGCGAGGATGACAGTTGTTCGTTTTTCCATAGGGTTTCTTGGTGTTCCCTCTTTTTTTCCTTAACGGTTTGATGCCGGAAGGCCGGCCCTGTCAGGCCAGGTTGTGGATCCTCTGGAGCCGGGAAACAAGGCCAAGGGTTTTTTTATGGGGGGCGCTCTCCCCGCACCCAAACCGTTTGCCCCCAAGGGCATCAAAGATATTCCCAACCGCCGCGCCGTGGGATGGACCGTAACCGCCTTCCAGGATGAACGTGAGGGGCATGCCGGTTGCATCCCGCACGAGCCCGGTCAGGAAACCCAGATCTTCCGGCACCAGCTCCATATCGCCGATCGGGTCATCCGAGAGGATGTCCTGTCCTGCGGAGATGATGATCAGCTGGGGATCCATGCGGGCGATTGCCGGGAGGAATATCTCCTGAAACACAAAGGAATAATCAGCGATGGTGCTCTTGCGCGGGAGCGGGGCATTGATGGTGAACCCGGTGCCGGCTCCGGTGCCGGTCTCCTCAATAGTACCGGTATGGGGAAACGCATCCTCCTGGTGCGTGGAGCAGTAGAGGACCCGCGCGTTTTGGAAGAAGATGTCCTGCGTTCCATTGCCGTGGTGCGCATCCCAGTCGATGATGGCGACACGATCCACCCAGGTCAGGGCTTTAGAAGCAGCGATAGCCGTGTTGTTGAGGAGGCAGAACCCCATTGCCCATGCTGAAGCTGCGTGGTGACCCGGGGGGCGCACGAGGGCAAAACAGCTCTCCCCGTCCAGGGTCCGCTCAACCGCTGCGATCGCGGAGCCTGCAGCGTGAGTGGCTACGTCATACGAGTGCGGATTGATGTAGGTATTCTCATCGATATACCCGCTGTGGAGAGAGGGCTCGCAGAACGTCCCGCCTAAATACACAAAATCGCGGACAAAATCGTAGCCGACATTCTTTTCGCATTGCGCACGGAGCCATTTCAGGTAGCCCGGGTGGTGGACGCGCTCGATATCTTCGGATGAGGCGGGGACCGGATCATGGCGGGTAATCCGTTCCGGGAGCCTGTCAATAATGCCGCGAAGCCGGTCCCAGCACTCCACATGTCCCTTGCAGTCATGCTGCTCGAAGATCGGACCGGTAATAGCGGAATAACTCATCAGATACCCCTGTTTGAGAGCCGGTACATGATATTCCCAATCATCTGTTTTGAATATTATGGAGAGGGACTAAAAAGAGAATCTTTCCCGAAAAAAAAGCCTGAAATCCCAAGTATTCCAAATAGGCGCGTTCTTATGGTAAATCTTTTCCGGGAAATGCTCTTTTTTGGCACGATCCATCTCATTGCGCCATCCCAGGTATCCTCCGGGAATCGTTGTATTCAGCACTAACAGGTACTGGAACGCCATCACAGACGGAGCGGACCCGTGATGCGGAGTAGCCCCTGGAGCGTCATCACGGGAAAAAAATGAATTCTGCAGTCAGGAAAAATCCTTGAAAACCCGGTTTGCGCGTCCGGCCCGCAAATGGGCATGATCCAAAAAAATGGTCACCTGTTGATTAACCGGTATATGGCTTTTGGTGCAAAACGGGTGAAATAGCCTGAATGTAAACGATAAATAGTTGACTCACCGGAACCTTATCTTTCCTTTTTCACGCATTTTACGGTTAAAATCGCAAACGAGTAGAAAATTATTAATAACGTGGCAAAAGAATCTAACATTGACCTATACAGAAAAGTGGTTTAATACGTTGCTGGTATAGGTGGATATATTTCAGAGGTGTGTAAAAAAATGGTGTTTCATCCTCCGGTAGCAATCGTCGCAAAGGCTGGCGATGCCGGTAAGTACAAAGTCAACCTGCCCGCGTGGAACATGGTTCTTCGTGGGTTTATGTCTGGGGCATATATCGCCATGGGTGGCGCCCTTGCAACAGTGTGCAGTACAGGCGTTGCCTATGCAGCTTCATTAACCCCGGCACAGGTTGCCATGAACATGACCATGGCCCAGCCCGGTGGTTTCGCATCAGCAGGTATCGCACAGCTGGTCCTGGGTGCGGTGTTCCCGGTCGGGCTTATTATCACGGTCCTTACCGGTGCTGAACTCTTCACCGGTGACGCAATGCTTGCCCCGCTGGCGGCATTCATTCACAAGATCAGCTGGGCGCAGGTCCTGACCCTCTGGGTCTTTGTCTACATCGGGAACTTTATCGGATCGGTCACCTGGGCATACATCATGGCAAACGGACCGTTTGTCACGTTTGATGCTGCGGGTATCGCAACGATAACCGCGTTTGGGACGCGGGGGATTGCCATTGCGGGAGCAAAGACCGGGTATGTCGGTATGATGGGCTTCTATTCAGCGTTCCTCAAGGGAATCGGCTGCAACTGGCTTGTCAACCTCGCTATCCTGCTCGGTATCTGTGCCGATGACGCGGCAGGCAAGTTCTTCGGGATCTGGTTCCCGATCATGGCCTTCGTCTCAAGCGGCCTTGAACACTCCATTGCAAACATGTACTTCATCCCGGCCGGTATCATGACTGCAGGCCTTACCGGAACAGCGATCAAGACAGACTGGATAAGCATGTGGATGCAGAACATTATTCCGGTCACTCTCGGAAACATCGTCGGAGGCCTGTTCTTCGTCGGGATCATCTACTGGGTTGCGTTCCGTAAGGAAATCGCAGCGCTGAAGTAGATCAACCACCTATCTTTTTTTTTCTCCAAAACCGTAAGGGAAGTATCGCAAGTATCGCTCCTTCCGGCATGTGCTCTTCTCGTTTCCTGATCGGGCATTGCATCAATCCTGAACCACGGCATACCGGCTTGATGACCGACGGTGTGTTCCCCCGGTCACCCCTCCGCCGTTCTCTCCGGTTGGTTCATGGGTCCTGAGCAGGAGCCGGATCGCAGGACTGAAGTAGATTAAACGCCCACCGGTAATGAATGAAAATCGGAACCATTGATGTGAAGGTCTCTATCCTCTCTATCGGGGTATTTGTCTTTTTCACACTTTTATTGGTCGGTACCTCCGTCATAAACCCGGCCATCCGGCCCCAGCTTATCTGGCTTATTCCCTGTCTTTTTATGCTTCTTGTTATTCCCATTGCCCTCAATTACATGAGCCGCCGCCAGTACGCTGACCTGGCTCCGGAATACGAACGCGAGGCAAAGACGGTGAGGGTCCGGCTGATTAACGAGAACATGCTCGGCAAGATCGTCCGTATTGAAGGCGTTGTCGAACGTGTCCATCTCCAGTTCCTCAACCGTCCGCAGTATTCAGTTGCTGACCGCACCGGTTCAATCTCGGTGAAGATGTTCACGAGTCCCGACGAGGACGTAAAGGTCAACGACATCGTTGAAGTTCTCGGCCAGGTTATAAGGCGGTATATGGTAACCGGCGAACCGGTGATCAACTGCGTTGTTATCCGGAAGATAGACCGGCAGCAGAAATCATGACCCCCGGATCTTATCTCTTTGTATCCTGTGTACTGCCTCGCACCGGAGCCTGTCAGTCATGACTGCGGGTCCTGAAAAGCCAGGCGGGAAGCGTGTCCTCTATCTCGAGGCGCTCGTGCCCCTGCTCGCATTCGGGAGCACGCTTGCAGGAATGCTCCTCTGGAACGCCGGCATACAGTTTGAGATCCAGTACGCGGCTCTTGGCGGGTTTCTCGCTTCCTGTCTTCTCGCGTTTCTTGCCTGGACCCGGCCGCGCAAGGACATTGTTGCCCTCTCAACCCCTATCTACGGGTTTATCTTTTTTATCACCCCCATCGATTATACCGGGGGGGTTGTTCTCCAGCTGCTCTATGCCTGCGGGCTGACCATGCTTGCCGCCCGCCTGCACCGCCGTTTCGGTACCGGGGCCTCTGCCAGGTCGTTCAGAAACGAGCTGGCCGCGGGGCCGCTCAAAACCTATATTGAATCGACCAGCGATCCTTTGTCCGCGATTGACCCGGTTGCCGGGCACCATGCCGCAGCAGCCTTCACCAGCTTTTCGGAGGGGGACTACCAGCAGGCAGCAGATCTGTCACATGCCGCGATCTGCCGGGACGGGATACCCGAACCCGTGGTCCGGGCGTTCAGCATCCTCCGCCAGCACGCAGAACTGCTCGACAGGAATCTTCCCCGTCCCCTGACGTACCTGACATTTCCCGCAGAGAATGCCGCCCTGATGGCAAAACCCCTGCCCGGCTCCGGTGACCCGGACCGGGAATTCTTAACCATGATGGACAATGCGCTCCTCCTGCTCTACAGCGCCGGGTGGCATGCATCCGCAGAGGACCGGCCCTTGTTACTGGTATCCCAGGGATTTGCAGAGAAACTGCTGGGATCGTGATTTTACCCGGCAAGGGAGAGATGCCAGGTATCCTGGCAGGCTGAGGATAATCGTCTCATTCCTGTGCGGCCGGTCGGGCAAGATGGGTCTGGAAAAAAGAAACAACTGCGTGAGAATGGCAGGGAACGAATCACCAATGGCGATGCCGGGATGGTTCATTTTGGGTTGTCACCTTCATTTCGCGTGACACCGGGAGGGTTTTTACCCGGAGGGTGGAAAAAGGGGATTTTTTACCGGATCTTGATCAGGGTTGTACAGGGAAAGCGGGTCTCGCCATTGAGCGTCTGTTTTGCACCACGGCATTCACTCCCGAAACGGTGCTCGCAGTTATGAACCGAGTCGTTCGTGCAGGGAATTGGTTCGTTGCGTCTGATAATCCTGATATTACCCTGCGCTCGGGAATCCCGGATCTTGATGATGGTTGAGCAGGGAAAACGGACTTCTCCATTGACGTCCTGTTTTGCACCACGGCATTCACTCCTGAAACGGTGCTCGCAGTTATGAACCGAGTCGTTCGTGCAGGGAATTGGTTCGTTGTGTGTGAGCATCTTCCGGCCTCCCGGCAACCGGGACTTCGTCCCCTTGGGTACACCGGCTTTGATGCGAAAGGTAATAGAACTATTTTTTTCCTGACGGGCCGTTCTTTGTAATCAGGAGAAATGAATCGAACAGGGTTCGTTATCTTTCAGCTCTTTTTAGAAATCATGGCATAGAGGCTGCCAGGGACTCCGTTCGTCTGTTGCTCCCGTCACGGTGGCAGCCAACGGATGGCGATAATCACTAAAGAACGTTATTCGCAATTTCCCTCTTGAAAAAAGGGCAACCCTATCGCATTTTCCCACCTGTTCCCGATGGAGGCCGGGATTGCGAAAACGGGGTCGACCAAGGAAAAAAAGAGAAGTTTCTCAGAATAATGTATTAAACAACAGTGATTTTTTTTTTTAGATTTTTCACGTTCTCTGGCAGTTGCGATCAACCACGCCGCCATGGATGGGCGCCCCGGCGGCGGATCAAGAGCCTTGAACATACAAAAAACACGGAACTGCCCCGCCAGGTCCCGCTAGGGGCCCTGGGCCGGGGAGGCCCCGGATCTCAGCGATTTTCATAATTCCGGTGTGAACTCGGAAACGTTCATGCCCGTTTCCAAAGAGCAGGTCTTTTTGTTTTTTATGGGTAAGACAGCATGTCCACTCACCAGACGAAGACCAATGCTGAATTTCACGAAACCTTGTCCGCCACCAGTTCCGCAACAATTTTCTTTACCACTTCCCGTATCTCCGGGTCATGTAAGAGCAGTTCGCGAAGTATTTCACGCTCATTGAATATCCGCTCTTCTTCTGTCATTTCGGATGCATCGAATTTGCCTTTGTCAATCAACCCCTGTGTTGCAACACGCGCACGCTGGAGAGATATGTTGCAGGATGCAGCCAGCCGTTCCAGAAATCCTGCGAACAATTCGACAGGTATTGCGTTGGGTTCCACGTCCAGACGGGTAAATTCCCGGAAAACCACGTCCTCGTCAGGAGTCAAAGGTTCGTCCATGGTTTAACGTTCTGTGTGCAGGAACCTAAATATGCTTGCTGGAATTCTGAATAATCCTTATAAAAAAAAAGGTATAGTCACATGTCAGCGACATATTTCTCTCTTTGACGGATGCCCCCCCTTGCTCCTGCCCTGCCCCCGTTGGGGAAGGGGCGCCCCCGATTCTTCTTAATTATCGGGATTCCTAATCCTGGTACTACAACGTCATCGCAATCGGGGCGCCGTAGCGGCGGAACGAAGCCACGGGAGCGTTATCCATTATCAGGAATACTTTTTTGATCTGAAATCAGGAACAATACGCTGGCGATATTTTCCCCTCGTAAATTCCCGAATGAGTTGGTAGGTAACATGGCACTATACCCAAAAAAATTGGGTGAAGCGGTATTTAATGCCTGAATCATAGAAGCATTCGTCGCTTTTTAAGACAGAAAATGCAGAACCAAAGGTGGAAAAGTACATCTGTCCGGGACCAGAAAGCGCCGGCACATTGGGGGTTTGCCCCACTACTGGCACGCCCCGATTACGATAGCGCGATAGTATTGGGACCGGGATGTAAAATTACCGAGGAATCGCATGCGCCCCCGCACTTTGGGCCGCGGGGGTGAAGCAACGCGATGGATGATTATTAACCTTGAGTGTTCCGGGACCCTGTTGATACTTTACCAGAAAAAATGGTCAGGACCTGCAAGGATGAGGCTCCCTTACCATGGTGGCGGCTTCTGCTCTCTTGTATCATAACCAGCGGGGCAAGGATACCGGATTTTTTTTGATTCCTGGTACCCGGATGGGAAGATTCCCCCCCGCAGAGGTTACGTTACCGTGTCTGCCGTTGAACGGGGAAACGGGTTGCGAAATAACCCGTTGAAAAGAGAGAATATCCCGGCCCAACAGCCCGGTTCTCACCAGGTCTGGTTCTGAAAATCCGATAGGATCGCTCCTGATACGGATCAGAACCCAGTCGCAAGGCCTGCATGGATATCCTTCTTCTTTACGGTATTGAGCGTGGCGACATAATCCTCGTACCGGTGAATACGGGTGGAGACCGGGAACGGGATGCCGATGGTGGAGATGATCGCCTCGCCCCGGTCAAGGGTCTGGATCTCGATCTCCATCCTGCTTAAGTCCTGCTTGGCGCTGCCCATGATGATCTCCCGGTCGCCCCGGTCGCCAAGGCCCATGACCACGAAGGTGTTGATCTGGGCGAGCACCTTCTGGTCAATATTCTTTGGCTGCTGGGTGATGACGCAGAGGCCGACACCGAACTTTCGCCCTTCCATCGCGCACTCGCGGAAGACCTGGGTGGAGGAACCGCCGCTCGCGAGCACCCTCTGCGCCTCCTCAATGGTGATAAGAACCTGGTGTCCTGCTTCCTGCTTCTCATCAATGCCAAAGCCCCGCGCTTCGGAACGGTGCTTCTCCATGATCATGCGGGTGATGACCGAGAGGACAAAGAGCTCGCTCCGCTCCCCCATGTCCGGGATATCGATGAGTACAACCCGGTTCTCGTGCAGGTTCTTTAAAATCTCCGGCACTGAGGAGCCCTGCGGCCGGAAGAAAGCGGCATTGCCCTTGACCAGGTTCTCAAGATAGCGCTGGATGACCCGTACCGGGCCGCCCATGGAGTTCCGGATCATCCATGAGAGGCTTCCTTCCCGGATCCCGAGGGCGGCCGGGTCCTTGATAGGGAAGATCTCCGGGTCGATACTGGCAAAGTACCCGATGACCTCCCGGCCGGAGACCCGGGAAAATGCCTCAACGATGTCGTACTGGGGGCCCGAGAGGTCGTGGAGGATCGCAAGGTCGCTGATCCGGAAATCGTCGTACTCGAGGTTCAGCCGGTTCATGGCGTACTTCTTCCGGTCGGCCTCGCTCCGGATGGTGAAGATGGCAAGACCGTCCCGGCCGTTCGTGAAATGAACGAGCCCCTTTGTCGGGTCACCCGTGGACGATTTCCCGCCGCTGACATACTCGCCATGCGGATCAACGATGAGCAGACCGAACTTCTGCTCCTTCATGCACGAGGCGCAGAAGGTTTTCATGAAATTGGATTTGCCCATGCCGGTTGTAGCAAAGACGCCCATGTGCTGCGGGAGAACTTTTGCCGGGATTCTTACCGCAACGTCGCGGATAATGTCCTGGCCGCTCCGCATGAACCCGACCTCGATCTCGCCCATCTGTTGGGTGAGGAAGCGGAAGTCCCCGGCAGTCGGATTAGCGACCGTGGAGAACTTGGAGGGGATGGTGCGGGGCTTATGGAATCTGCCATTGCTGTCAACAAACCCGAGCGGGACTGCATCGACCGTGATGAAAACATCCTCCCCCAGACCATAGAACTGTTCGGCATACGCCCGGGTGTCCCATTTTGGGTCAGCGAAGTTGGAGTCATGCGAAAGGTCGGTTATCTTTGCAAAGAAGGTGACGCCCTTTGTTGTATCCACGATCTTTTTTATGTCCCCGATAAAGAGCGTCTCCCCATGGGGGGCGATGAAGCGGTAGGCAAGGACGCTCCTGCCGATAAGCCGGTACTTGGATTTGTCATGTGTTTCAGTATCGCGTAAATTCATCATGGTAATCTCCGAACAGGATCTCATAGGTCTGCCGATCGATGCCGGCCTCTGCCAGCTTCCCGAGCAGATCGCCCCGGACCTGCTCCATAATCTCCGCGGTCAGGGCAACGGTGCGGTGGGCATCGAAAAGAGGGTACGGGTAGCCGGGGATCCGGCCGTCTCCGGAGCAGCCGGCGAGCCGGTTCATGATCCCGGGTACTGAATCGTCCCCGATACCGGAGGGGATCTCGACCTTCAGCGGTCCCCGGGAACGCGGGTGGAGGCAGGCCACGTACATCTCGCCGTGCTGCCACTGGGGGAAGGCTGCATGGTCGAGGATGGCGGGATCGATTCTGATCCACCAGGGAGCCCGTATAGTGCAGGCCTGTGCAAGTCCGAAAACTGCGGGGAGAAGCGGGTAGCCGCCTCCCCACGTTGCAGCGGAGCGCTTGGAGATCCCCGCAAGGCCGATCTCTTTGTCCCTGCAGGCATGGATAATCCGTAGGAGGACCGGGTTGTGGCTCTCGTGCGAGACCCGGAGCGGGCCGTCCCGCAGGAGAAGCGCCCCGGGTCCGAGGTCTTTTGCCATCGTTTCGGTCACCCAGTATTCGACGGTGTCGCGGAGGATGCCGGCCGCCCGGGCCGTGTCTTTGTTTGCCAGCGGTTTTCCCGGCGGGTGGCCGAAGCATTCGGCATACAGGACCGGGAAGTCCTGGTTCTCCTCCTCCGGCCCAATCAGGGCAAAGGTCATGGGCGTGACCGAGCGCCGGGAGCGTTCCATGTTTACAAAGGTTGTCTGGGCTGCCCGGACAACCGCGAGGGATATGCTGCCGGATTCTAAGAGCGTGACATTGGACCCGTCGACCGCACATACGTCGCCGGGAGGTGCGGGTGTGCAAGGAATAAAGTCGGACTTCGTTATGCCACAGGTCCTTTTGAATCGCTCTGCAAGGTCTTCCGGCACTGATGCCCGGATGCGGACGGCGGTCTCGCTGATTGCCCCATGGTATGCATTGTCCAACATTTCAGTTGATTCTAGGTTGGCATGTACTGGAATATAAGGGGGTTGGGAGCGGGGGGAAACTAAGGACGAAACCCGTCATGCCATTGTCATACTTTTCGCAGCGGAAGCGGTTGCAGACCGGCAGGTTTCAGCAGGACCGTGTTGGGGGTTAAGGAGAACACGCATGATTACTGCTACCTTATTCGGTATTTTTAAAATACCAGATCTTTCCATACCTCTCTTTTTTTTCTGCCAGGACCTTGTTTTTTACGCAGGTTCTCAGGTACGTCAGGAACATTTTTTTGGAGAAATCCGCGTTCTTCCAGGCAATGGTATCCATGCAGAACGATCCATGGAACATTCTCAGGTAGTTGTCCCGCCTTTTTTCCATCCGTTTTTCCAGGGTATCGGTCTTTTGTGTTGTCCGCAGTGCATGGCTACTGATCTGGCCTGCACGACCGTATGGAATTGACCGGTCCGGATTTTTTTCATCCGCTTTCCACATATTTTTGCATCGTTTGCAATGGAATGTATCCAGGAGACTGTATACTTTCTCGCTGGCACAGAACGGGCAGCGGAAAGTTGTCATTTCTCTGGTACCCGAAGAGATCCTGCATGCCGTTTTTTTGCGTATACAATAAGGCGGGTCAGGGCGGAAACGTAGGCACGACCGTCAGCACTTGTTTTTACACCGGACATTCTTTTTGTCAGGAGGTCATCGAACTGCGCTCTCATCTCCCCGGCTGGAGATTCGGGAATCACCGCAGTTATATCCTCAAAATTGCCGCTCTCGCATGCGCTCTCTACCAGAAGAATGATCCGTTGCTCTTCCATCGTTTTTGAAGAGATAGAGATGTTCTCACTCCCGTATGAAACTGAATGGAGGTGGTTCACCATTCTGAAATACCAGTCAGTAGTGAGGCTGTTCCCCCGTTTTTTTACCGTACGTTCACAGCATGCCCGTTCGAGGAGATTTTTCAGGGTATTTTCTGATTCTGCCGAAACCCAGGGCAGGATATGACTGGCTTTTCCGCTCTCAAGGGCCCGTTCTGCCGCGTTCATGAGCGGCCCCCGGTTCATCGTGTTCGCCCCATGATCTTCACCCCGTTGGTTCCCCGGCAGCCTGTCGGAAAAAAAGATTATTCTTCGTAGAGTATACGCAGCTTCTGTTCGATATGAGGTGAAATGGGGTAATAGTCCGGTATAGAAAAAGACCCGGTGCCCAGCCGTATTGCTTCCCGGATATCATCCTCACTGACAGCATGGTTCTCAAAATCCACAATTTCGTGGAAAAATATTCCGCCACCGCCATGGATTATCCTGCACAGCCAGCACTCCCGGTCGTCCGCCCTGATATAAAAATAGGATGAGCCGATCAGGCAATTATCATAATTTCGCACCTGTTTTAGGATCTGCTCGTATGGAGGTATCGCTCCCCCCGGCATCGTGTAGTGGGGCAGCGGATCTATTCCGGTTTTTTCTGCTTTCGGCATGGCTCGTTCATCTCCCTCGTTTTTCCCTCCCAGCCGCGTATGGGTAGAGGCTGGATGTACGAAGGAAATATCTTTCCATAATATTTATAATTAACTATTTAGAACTCCAATCCACATGATTATTGCGAGCTCCCACCTGCGGGAACATACCGGTGCATCTGAAAACCGTTTGGTATCCGGTCACCCGGATTCTCCCCCGCTCCCGGTGCTATCATTATCCACTACGCTACGTCCCGTACATGGCTCCCTTCCCCGCCAACGGTCTCCACCACAAGCGTATTGGCAAACTCGCCCTGGATCTCCGCGATATGGGAGATGAGAAGGATCTGGGGGAAGCGGGATTCCTGCGTGCGCAGGGCTGTGAGGAGACTGGATCGCCGCTCTTCATCCTGGCTGCCAAAGATCTCATCGAAAATAAGGAACGTGGACTCGTGAACATGGTGGAGCTCGGCAAGGTAGCGCGAGAGGGCGATGCGTAAGGCTACTGCAATGTCGTCCTGCTCCCCGCCGCTGAAGCGGTCTACAGGGTAGTCGTTGTCCACGTCACGCACGAGCAGGTTGAAGTCCTCGTCCAGCAGTACCTGCTCGTACCGGCCCGCGGTTATCTCTCCGATGATCCGGCTTGTCTCGCCCTCGAGCCGGCTCCGGACCACCTGCAGGAGGTAGACAACGTACTCTGCAATGAGTTTCCGGGTTTTCGCGAGAAGATCGATCTCCTCTTCACGTTCCGCGATCTGCTTTTGTAATCCTGCGACCTGTTCCTGTGCCCTGTTGTACTCCGCAATCCGCTCTTCGGTGAACCGGAGATCCTTTATGGCATTCGCGATACGGATCTCGACCGTGCGGAGGATTGTATCGGCTGATGCGATCGCATCCTCAATCCCTGCTGCTTCACCGGGATCGAATGCCAGCGCCCTTGCGGATTCCTCCAGCGTTCTCAGTTCCTCCGTGCGCCGTTCGATCTTCCCGCGGAGCGCATCGAGGTGCTGCCGGGCCATGAGTCCCTGCCCGATCTTTTTACCAAGCCCGATGAACCGGTGCTGCATGTCCTGCAGTCCGGCACTCTCTTTCTCGCAGGCTGAAAACTCCTCCTCATCGAACATGAGCCCCATGAGGCTGTTCCGGATCCGGTGCTCATCCTTCTCGTGAATCTTCCGCTGGGCGGCAAGGGCTGCCAGCTCCTGTTCGTATACCGGCTTCTGTTTCAGGTTCGCATCAAGGGCCCGGATGAGGTCCAGGGACGGTTTCAGTGCTTCGATCCCTGCTTTTTCCCGATTGAGGTTCTCCCGCTTTTCCAGATCGGCAACCGCCCTCTCCTCCAGCTCCCGAATCCTCGCGCTGAACTCCGCTTCGATACTGCCGAAGTGCTCCCCGAGTTTCTGCCGGCAGAGCGGGCAGATCCCGTCCGTACCGGCCTGACGGATCGTCTCCCGGTCGGCTGCGATCTTCTCCCGTTCTTTCTGGTAGTGCGCGAGGCGGGCAGCGAGCGTGCCGCCCTGGCGGCTGATCTCCGCGAGCCGGAAGTTCACCGCTGTTTCGAGCCGTTCCTCCGGCACATCACCGGCCCCAAGACCGGTGCGGATGGCACTGATGAGGACTTCCCGCTGCCGGCTGTCGCCGTCCAGGTCTTCCAGCTGGATCTGCCGGGCTTCCTCCCGTTGTATCAGGTCATCCACCATCGTTATGGCAAACCCGAGCTCCGCCTTCAGCTGCTGGTACTTCTCCTTCTTCTGCCGGAGCGCCTCCATCCGCTGCCTGACGGAATCGTAAGATTCCATGACGGGTTTCAGCCGATCATACTCGGCCTGCTCCTCCGCGACCAGCGCGAGCTGGGCTTCGAGCGCCTTCACCTGCTCCCGGTCCACATTCCTTTCCCGAACAAGGGATTCCTGCTGCCGGAGAAGTCCCGTGTACGCAAGCCTCTGCTCCGCAAGGAGTTTCTGCCGGGTGGCAAGCCCGTCCCGTTCCTTTTGTTGTGTTTCGCGGGCCTGCTCCAGCTCTGCGATCAGGGCCCGGTGTCCGGCAGCGGCTGTTTCGAGCTTCGCGGGCTCTTCTTCGCCCAGCCGGTCTGAAAGGGCTTCCAGCTGGCCCGTCATCTTCTGGAGCCCGGCATTCTTCCGGTCGATCTCCTCTTTCAGTGCCTTCTCGCTCTCAGCCTTCAGGTAATCGATCCCGAGCGCCCGGAGAAACCATTCCTTCCGTTTGCCGGGCGTGTTCTCGAGGAGCGTGAGAAGATCCTTCTGGGCTGCGTAGATGGTGTTCTTGAAGTCCACCGGGCCCATACCGAGCACCCGCTTCACGGCCTCCTCCACCGGGCTCACGCCGGTTGCCAGCAGCTTCCCGTTCTGGTGGAATGTGGCATCGTGCGATACCGTCTTGCCCTTTTTGAACGTGCGGACCACCGTATAAGAGTCCCCGCCAATCCGGAAGTCAAGCCGGACCTCGCACTTCTCTTTTGGTCCTGCAAACGAGGAGACAATATAATCGCCGCTGATCCCGGTTGCCTGGACGCCGTACAGCGCAAAGAAGACCGCCTGCACCAGGCTCGACTTGCCCGCGCCATTATTCCCGAGGATGCCCGTGATGCCATCTTTGAACCGGATCTCCTCGTCACGGAACCGCTTGAAGTTTTT
>JAKLGN010000050.1 GCA_022710665.1 Methanoregula sp.
CTCCACGGGGCGAGCCCCGACGAGGCGGCGAGCGCCCGTGGCCCTATCGCTCATCAATATAATTTCTCATAGAGGATCTCTACAGAGATGAAAAGTACCTTTTTAAAAAAAGAGTGACGGACTGCAGGATCGAATGAGAAGCCATGTGTTCCCTCAACACCTAAAAACAAAGGATTTTTATAGGCATTCATCCCTCTCCTTATATACTATTTAATCTGAAGTCTGAACAGTAAGTAAACCGCGAGATCTCAAAAAATTGAGGTAAACCGCGTAACCTAAGGGTGATAAATCATATGAAGGTCAGGCCAGAGGATTCCCTCAAGATCGAAAATATTGTTGCCTCCGCAAAGGTGACCGATTACCTGGATCTCCCGGTCCTTGCGTCAAACATCAAGGATGCAGAATACAACAAGAAACGGTTTCCCGGCGTGGTGCTCCGCATGCAGGATCCCAAGATCGCTGCCCTTGTGTTCGGGTCCGGCAAAGTTGTGTTGACCGGGGCAAAAAGCATTGACAGCTTAAGCAAAGGGCTGAACATCCTTGGCGGGCTGCTGCGCAAACAGGGTATCGATATCCCGAAAAAACTCGAGTACAAGATCCAGAATATCGTCACATCCGCAGATCTTGCCACCGCCATAAACCTCAACAAGATTGCCGTAGGATTCAACCTTGACCGGATCGAGTATGAACCGGAACAGTTCCCCGGCCTTGTCTACCGTCTCGATAATCCGAAAGTAGTGGTGCTTCTTTTCGGCTCCGGGAAACTGATCATCACCGGGGGAAAAGTACCCGAGGATGCCAACAAGGCAGTTATCAAGATACTTTCCGATCTCCGCAGCCTGGGTCTGATGTAATCTTTAAAAAAAATCGTGTTTATTTTATTATCTGCTGGTTCTCCCGTGGGTAATCGTATTCCCGGAATGCTCTATATAAAATCTTCTGGGATTGCCTAACAATAACGAAGCCTATATATCGTTGACAGGATAATTTATTTATCAAAATTTCTGAGAATATAGTGTGGATGTGAGTGTATGAGAACGGAGAATGTAATGTATTTCACCGACAAGGAAGAGGAGTTTGCGAATCTTCTTATCGAGATCGGGACGAAGCGAAATGTAGCCAAGGTTCTGGTGTTCCTGGCAAACACCCCGGAGGCCACCTCCCGCGCCATCGAACGCGGCACGGACCTCCGTCAGCCGGAAGTCAGTATTGCCATGCGGTACCTGATTGACCAGAACTGGATCACCAGCCGCGAGAGCAAGGCAGAGAGCAAAGGCCGCCCGGTCAAGATCTACGAACTCGCAAAACCAATCCATGAGATCATGGACAGCATCGAGAAAGAGAAGAAGAAAGAGGCGAACACCCAGCTCGCCCTTGTCCAGAAATTACGCAATTATATCAGCTGAAGAGAGGATATTCACTTTTTTTGCGCTGCCGACAATAACGGTGGTCCTGGCTACCAGCCCGCAAAAAAGGCCGCTCCCGATAACCCCGGGAATGCCGTCAAGGGCTTCTTCCAGCCTTTCGGGATGAGCGATGGCGGGAAATGTGCAGTCAACAACAAAATTCCCGTTGTCCGTGATGACCGGACCGTCCTTTTTTACTCCCTCGCGGATGACCGGTTCGCACCCGAGCCTGCGGAGCTGGGCAAGCACGGGCATGACGGCAAACGGGAGGACTTCGACCGGGACAGGGGCTGCGCCAAGTTGTTCCACCAGTTTCTTTTCGTCTACCACAACGAGAAAGCGTTTTGCGGCTGCTGCCACGCACTTTTCCCGCAGGTGCGCCGCACCTCTGCCCTTGATAAGCCGGAGTTTCGGGTCAACTTCATCTGCCCCGTCAACCGCGATATCGATCACCGGGTTTTCATCGAGCGTGGTGAGCGGGATGTTTGCTGCCCTTGCCCTCACTGCGGTCTGGAACGATGTCGGGATACCGGTGATCGTGAGGCCGTCCCTTACCCGTTCCGAGAGCCGTTCGATCGTAAAATAAACCGTAGATCCGGTGCCAAGCCCGACTACCATGCCATCCTCTATCATGTCTGCAGCCTGATAACCGGCCGCACGCTTGGCCCGTTCGAGTGACTCTGCCTTCTTTTCCATTGTTGGGATAGTTTACCGCACCTGGTTAAATAAAACTGGTGATCCATCCGTGGGAAAAACCATCGTGAAGGTTTTTTTTTAAGAACTACCCGTTCTTGCAGAAATGTTCATTTCGTTGCTGTGATCACCCATCCTGCACCTCAGGAGAAGAGGTGCTCTCTTGAGAATTTTTTTTGGGTATTGTCACATTTTGGCGACTAATTTCTTGATCTGATGGATGCCCCCCTTGCGCCAGCCCTGCCCCCGTTGGGGGCGGGGGCGCCTGCGATTCTTCTGTATTACCTTGTTGCCTGATCCTGGTAATACAACATCATCGCAATCGGGGCGCCGTAGCGGCGGGGCGAAGCCCCTGGAGCGTCAATTTTTTATGCATTTTCAGGAACACTTTTTTTGATCTGAAATTTGGAACAATACCCTGGCTGTATTTTTATCTCGTAAATTCCTTAAAGAGTTGATAGTTAATATGGCACTACACCCTTGAGAAAATGGAGGGGTAAGGATACCTTTGCGGTGCGATTCGTTCCGGGACGATAAACCGGTGATTCCAAGATCAGGATACTGATCCCAGCAGTCCCCCGAGCTGCTTTATCCCTTCACCAACGCTGATACCGGTTCCCGGAACGGTTGTAACCGGAAGGAGACCTTCAAACTCGGTGGCCGAAAACTCCCTGCTCTGCTCGAACTTCTTCTCGAATGTTGTCACTTTTACATCAATGAATGCCGAGCCGTTGACGTTCAGCGTTATCGAACCTTTCTGCACGAGCGAGGCCACCGCACGGGCAGCCTCCACATTCCCGACAGTAACCGGTACAATCACGGTTGTGTTGCCGTTACCATTTACCTCAATTGCGGCCTTTTCCCCGTGACCAAGGTAGTTCCGGCCGCCATCAGGGTAAGAGACGTCAAAGACCAGGTTATTGAGTCTGGCCCCGATGGGGTTCGGGTTGAAGATGTTCAGCGTTGTATTCACGGTCATGGTCTGAAGGGAAAGATCCGAAACTGCAATATCGGTCACTGTGACGACCGGTTCCTGAACCGGAGATTCCATGCACCCGGAGGTGAGCAGCACAAGGGCGACGAGGATGAATGGACCAGAAAGGATACGGGATTTCATAGTGTGGGTGTACCCGGCTCAAGCTACATAAAATGCCGGTTCATGGACTTTTTTTAGAGGATCTCCGGATCTTTTTTTTTAGGAACAGGGGGAGGTAAGTGTTCTTCCTCCTGCCGTGCCGGATCACACAAGACCCGTCCCGTGAACAGACAAGAGTCCGCGAACCGGAACAGCGGTGCTTTCCTGTTCCGGGCAGGTCTTCTACCATGACGAGATGGTACCAGCGGACAAGGAGCGGGGGTATTGTCAGTCAGGTTCACGTCAGGGTCCGGAGCCGGTCCCCAAGCCACGGGAGGAAGTCCTTCTTCCGCGACATGACACCCTCAAACCGGCGCGGCTGGCCGGTGCCGAAAATACTCTTTAGAAGCCCTTCATCGGCCGCACCATACACATCGCTGGCATTTTCCATGACGTTTGTGAAGAGGGCAACGGCCAGATCTGACTTCGTGCTGGTTCTCAGAACTGACAGGTCAGCAAGGATCTTCGGGGTCCTCTCCCGGTTCCATGAAAAGGATGGCACCATTACCTGCGCGATGATCACGCTCCTTTTCGAGAGTTCAAACTCCTTGGTATCGCGGGCAAGGAGGGTTGAGATCGGGACACCCGACAGGTCCATCCCCCGCTCCAGCAGGGCGGCACCAAGTTCATCTGGTTCCACACCGGCAACGGGCGCAAGGAACTTCACCGCCATCCGGTCGCTGTGGGTTGACGTTGACATGCGGAGGGCAAGGGTGTCTGAGAGGATCCCGCAGAGAAGCGCCCCGGCAACACTACGGGAAGGAACGAGTCCGGAGTCCCGGAACTTCAGTGCGATGATCGTCGATGTTGCACCAACCGGATCATTGATAAATTTCACCGGTTTTAAGGTAGACACGGGGCTCAGGCGGTGGTGGTCAATGATCCCGACAATCTCTGCCTCATCGATCCCTTCAACGGCCTGAGATGCCTCGTTGTGATCGAGGAGTATCACGGATCGCCGCACATCCTCAAGGAGAGTTGTCCGTGTCAGGATGCCGGCAAGTTTTCCGTCAGGAGAGACAACGCAGGCAGCCCGGAACCTGGAACCCGATACCACCTGCCGGGCATGGGCAATCGTGTCCGTGAGCGCCAGGAGGGGAACACCCTGCTCCATCACTTCGCGTGCGGGAAGCGAGAGGTTCATCATCTTCCCGACGCCGAAGGCGTCAAGCGGGGTTGAGAGGATGGTGACGCTGTTCTTCTTTGCTTCAGCAATCGTCCGCTCCAAGGGATGCGCACCCTCCGCGATGATGAGGCCGGCGATACCGGCAGCGATGAAGGCACGCTGGGCCGGCTCGTCGTCACCGACAACCACGATGTCCCGTGCGGTCATCTTCGCGAGCATGACCGGCAGGGCATGGATCGCGATAAAGACCCGGCCTTCCAGAACCGCATGTGCGGCTACGGTAATATCGGCGTTCAGGATCCGGGCAAGAGTCCCGACCGAAAGCGGGGTCATGGCGAGCTCGGCAAGGTGGATCTTCCGGAGGTAGGCCGTGGCAAGGGCGTGCTCCCCGATCATCCCCACCGGCTTTCCGGCAGGGTCGGTTATGACCACATTCCGGATCCCCTCCTTTACCATCAGGTTTGCCACGTCAACAGCCGGTACATCATCCGGAAGGGAAAAGACCGGCTTGAACGTTATATCCGAGAGGCGGGGCTCAACCGAAGGAATGAAGGCCGGGCTCTCGAGCCCGAACCGGTCCAGCATGTAGCGGGTTTCCGGGCTCAGATCGCCGCAGCGGGCAGGGATGTACCGGCCCGGCTCGGACCGGTTCAGGAAATCCGCATAGCCGATGACGCTTGCGATGCTGTCCGTGTCAGGTTTCCGGTGGCCGAAGATATAGATTGGATTCATGAAATGACTTCCTGTATTCTGCTTCTCGTGTGGGAATAGAATCGCTTTCGGAGTTCATAAGGTACAGCAGGGAAAAAGAGGAAAGATACCGTCCTAAGGCCAAAAAAGAGGCGGAAACGGGGTACTGATGACAGGGTTCACAGCCTGAATCCCGGCTGGCTGTCAAACAGTTTCTGGTACATTGAGCTGAAGAGTGAGGTGTATTCACCGGCACGCTCCGTTGCCTGGTATGTGGCTTTGCCGTTGTCCCTGAGTATTGTCAGGTATCCTTTTGCTTCAAGGAATTCAAGATATTCCTGCCCGGTCTTCGAGTTGAGGTCGCACCGGTTGATGACGGAAGTAAACGACCGGGGAGACCGGCAATAGACGAGGATCTCCCAGTAAATCTCAAATACGGTACGCCTTCCGCTCATTGCTCACCCAGCCCCAGGTTCTTTTTTAAGGCGCACTCCGATTCATCGATCTCGAGGAGGCGCCGGTCCCAGATTTTTACGAATTTTGAAAAATAATAAGACGAGAGAAGGCTCACAACAGCGATGCCGAGGGTCAGGAGCATTGCGGGTATGACCAGGAGATTATTCAAGGTAAACGTGATTCCATCCGATAGAATGGATATGGCTTCAAGGCTGGTTCCGATTCCGAGGCTGAAGAAGCAGATTCCACCAAACGTACAGCCACGGATCATCTTGCCAATAGTCTTGCGGTTGTCCCGGTAATGGGTAAGCATCCGGACGATCAGGCAGGTTATGCGATCATCCGTGATGGATGTGCCTTCTGCATCGAGTTGGTGGTTAATCACCTTGATACCCTTAAAAATCCTGGCGGTTGAGAGGAGCCAGCTGAGACCGAGCCCGAAGCAGACCGTGGCAATTGCCCCGATGAGCATCCCGGGACGGGGGGGAGCCGTCAGCCCAAGAATCGCGGATATCATAAAACTGATCCCGAATCCCATTGCAAGGGCAGCGAAGATAAGGTTCAGGATACAGACGATGTAAAATTGCCGGATTTCCGTCCTGAACTGGATGAGTGCCTGATTGTGCAAATTATTCACCGGCTTATGTATATTTTGGCTTTCCGCTAATAAACACCATGAAACATTGGTACGTATCTTCCTTTTCAGACCAGATTTTTATCCATGGAATTTTGGGAAGGGCCACAGCTCCTTATTTTTCCCTGGCACCAATACTATCCACAGGTGAACAATGTCAAAACGGGCAGTCGACATGAGCTTCCAGGCAATCTATACGCTGACCGATCTCCGTATTTTACTCCGGGAAACTGCACCCTCGCACGAATTTGATAAGGAGCAGCGGGCGCAGGCACAGCGGCTCCTCGAGAACCTTGAGCGGCAGGTCGGTTCCCTGAAACAGGAGATGCTGAAATGAGGTGCGGCAACGGGATCGAGGCCCGGCAGGTGGACGAGCTCTTCATCAATATCGACCCAATCCAGGCCGGCGGCCGCCTCACCGCTGATGCAATGAAAGCGGTTGTTGCCTACGGGGACGGGTACTCGGTCTGCGACAACTGCAGGAAGCCCAACCGCCTCGACTACATCAGCAAACCCCCCATTGCGGAGTTCCATAAGGATGTTGCTGCATGGCTGAACATGGATGCCGTACGCACGGTTCCCGGTGCCCGGCGCGGATTCCAGGCCATTGCCCAGACTTACGTGAACAAGGGAGATCCGGTCCTTGTCACATCGCTCTCGCACTACACAGAGTTCCTTGCGGTGGAGGAGGCCGGGGGGGTTGCCCGCGAGATTGCCGCAAATGACCGGAAAATTGTCACACCCGAGGCGACAGCAGCAAAGATCGAGGAGGTAAAAAAAGAGTTCGGCAGGGCACCGGTCCTTGCGTTTATCGACCAGGTCGATTACCAGTACGGCAACATGCATGATGTTGGCGGCATTGCCAGGGTGGCGCACCAGTACGACATCCCCGTTGTCTGTAACGGCGCCTATACTGTCGGCATCCTGCCGGTCGACGGGAAGGCACTGGGCGTTGATTTCGTGGTCGGATCCGGCCACAAGAGCATGGCTGCCCCCGCACCCTCCGGTATCCTCGCGGCAACGGCGGAACGGGGGAAAGAGGTCTTCCGTACAACACTCATCGAGGGAGACATCACCAGACGGAAGTTCGGGATCAAGGAGCCGGAGATGATGGGCTGCACCCTGATGGGTGTAACGCTTGTCGGTATGATGGCCTCCTTCCCGCATGTGAAAGAGCGGACAAAACACTTTGACCGCGAACTCGAGAACAACCGTATCGTGATGGAGGCGCTCCTCTCGATTGAAGGGACAGCGTGCCTCTCGGAGTACCCGCGGAAACACCCGATGACCCGGGTGGATACCACGGCATCGTTTGACACGGTTGCCGCATCCCACAAGAAACGCGGCTACTTTCTCCAGAGTGCCCTGGAGGAGAAGGGCGTCACGGGGCTGATCCCCGGGGCAACAAAGGTCTGGAAGTTCAACACGTACGGCATGACCCGGAGACAGGCCGGGCACCTTGCGGATGCGTTTGTTGCCATCGCGCGCGAGAATGGTCTTGCGGTACGCGGATAACCGCCCAAGCATTTCCGGCTGTTCTTTTTTTTTATCCGGCACGGTCCGGGGCGGGGGTATCCCCGGTACCGTAAAAAAAAAAGGCTTGTTTCTGGCTCCGCATACGCTCTGCCCCGCAGGAATCATTATGGAAAGAGCGGGATCCTTCGGATCTGAAAAAACAGCTCCCAAAGAAACGAGCAGGAACGTTCAGAGTTCACCAAGGAATGATGAAAATGGCAGATATGAGATCACCCCTGCCTCAGGGCTCATTGCGGGGCACGGCGGGGCAGTTCCGTGTTTTTTTGTATGCAAAGGGGTCTTGATCCGCCGCGGGGGCGCTTCGTCAGGATCGGCGGCGTTGATCGCAAATAATTGAGAACGTGAAAAACAATAAAAATCACCCGTTTTCAATGCAATTTTCAATGGAAAACCTCATGATCTCCCCATGATCGACCCCCTTTTTGCCATCCCTGCCACCACCGGGGGATCCTGGCGCATTGCGACAGGATTCTCCTCTGTTCACGAGGGAAAAACCTTCCTGAGTGATTATCGTAATGCGGGGCTGCCAAAGCGGTGGGGGCTC
>JAKLGN010000051.1 GCA_022710665.1 Methanoregula sp.
ATTAAGCATCTAAAACGTAATGATGAATCTGCCACCGCTGCTCGTCACTTGCGGTCTGCCGTACACCAACGGCCCCTGCCATCTCGGTCACCTGCGAACGTACGTCCCTGCCGATATGTACGTCCGTTATATGCGGCGGGCAGGCGAAGAGGTTCTTTTTGTCTGTGGTTCGGACAACCACGGGACCCCGATCGTGGTTTCTGCCGAAGAAGCAGGCATAACCCCAAGAGCACTCTCGGAACACTACCACAAGCATTTCGACGAAACTTTCAAACGGATGGGCGTCAAGTTTGACCGGTTCGGCATGACAGACAACCCGGCCACCCACCACCGGACGCAGACTATCGTTACAGCACTCGAAAAGAACGGCTATATCTATAAACAAATCGTCCACCAGGCATACTGCACGAGATGCAAACGGTTTCTCCCCGACAGGTACGTTGAAGGCACCTGCCCGTACTGCGGGAAACCGGCCCGGGGCGATGAATGCGACCAGGGTTGCGGCAAACACCTCGAACCCGGCGAAATCAGGGACCCGGTCTGCAAGGTCTGCGGCACGAAAGCCGAGTTCCGCGACCAGGAGCACTACTTCTTCAGACTCTCAGAGTTCAGGGACTTCCTCCTCCCGTACCTTGAGCAGGTACGGGGCACAAGCAATGCAAAGAACTATGCGATCGGCTGGATTAAGGATGAGCTCCACGATTGGTGCATCACCCGTACGCTTGAGTGGGGCGTGAAATTCCCTGGTCGCGATGATCTTGTAGTCTATGTCTGGGTCGATGCCCCGATCGGGTACATTGCATTCACAGAGGAATGGACGAAAGCAAACGCGAAAGACTGGAAACGCTACTGGTGTGGGCAGAACCGGGTCACCCATTTCATTGGCGGCGACATCATCTACCATCACACGATATTCTGGCCGGCGCTCCTGAAGGGAGCGGGGTACGGTGTGCCGCATGCGGTAGTTGCAAGCGGGATGGTCAAGGTGGATGACCACAAGTTCTCCAAATCCCGGGGCTATGTTGTCTGGACCAATGACGACTACCTCGACAAAGGCCTGCCTGCTGATTACCTCCGGTATTATCTCCTTTCGTACACGAGCCACACCAAAGAACTCAACTTCTCGTGGAAAGTCTTTGGCGAGCGGATCAACAACGAGGTGGTCAACATCTTCGGCAACTTTGTTTACCGCACGCTCTTCTTTGCCCACAAGGAGTTCAAGGGGACCCCCCCGAACATTGTGGATCCTGTTATCACCGTTGAGATCGAAAAATGTCTTGCATCGGTCGACCAGCTGATACGGGATTACGAGTTCAAGGGCGCGGTTGATGCGATCATGACCCTGGCCGCGTTCGGGAATACCTATTTCCAGACCAATGCGCCATGGAAAATGATCAAGACTGACCGGGCGGAAGCAGCACGGATGTGCAAAAACAGTATCCAGATTGTCAAAGCACTCGCGCTCCTGATCGAGCCGGTGATGCCCGATACCGCCCAGCGGTGCTGGCAGATGCTCGGCTATGAGGATGCTGTTGCAAACCACCCGGTAAGCGATGCAGTGGTTCCGGTCTCTGAAGCCCTCATGCGTCAACCAGTCCCCCTCTTTACCAGGATGGAAGAGAATCAGATTGCCGAACTGGATGCACTGCTCCAAAAACGCGTTGCAGATGCAAACAGAAAGAAGGAGAAGATACCCGTGGTGACATTCGAGGAATTCCAGAAACTGGAAATCCGGACAGGTCTGGTCCTGTCTGCCGAACCGGTACCGAAATCCAACAAGCTCCTGAAACTGATGGTTGATATCGGAACAGAGAAGCGGCAGATTGTTGCCGGTATGCAGCAGTTTTACAAACCCGATGAGATGGTGGGAAAGAATGTCGTGGTTGTCACAAACCTTGTCCCGGCAAAAATCTTCGGTGTCGAGAGCAACGGTATGATTCTTGCAGCCGGGGATGAAGCATCACTGCTCGTACCGCAAAAAACGGTAAAGCCAGGGACGAAGATCCGGTAATTTTCTAAAAAAAATCCTGCATCATCTCTTCCGTCCCCCTCGTGATCACTATGCCCCGCATCCGAACATTGCTGGAATGGTCCGCAATCCTCATCCCGCTCGTTATCATCGGATTTTTTGCCTATAATTTCATCTTCGGTGCCCCCGCTTCTGAACCTTCCGGCCTCCCCGGCAACGGCGGCTTTTTCCAGGTGCCGCTTGGTTCTCCCCGTGAGTTCTCCAGGTCCTCAGGTGACTGGTCATTTACCCTGGTATCGGACAATGCCTATACTCTTGCAGGAAAAGTCGTCGGCAGGCACGAGTATCCTGCAACCATGCCTGACGGTATTATTGCGCTTGATCTCGCGGTAGCAAATGGCGACCTTCTCACGAACAACAATCTTCAGTATTTCACCTTTACCATGGGCGACCGCACGCTCAAATACAGTTATGATGTTCCCCCCTACACCGGTCTCACTGAAGAGTATATCGATGAACATGTCAGCAACAACCACCTCGTCTTCCTGAATCCGGCCCTGGAAAGTGACGTGAAGAAGGCAAAGTCCGGCGACTGCCTCATTATTAAAGGAAAACTCGTTGATATCAGGGGGACTTCCCCGCAGAAGCAGTACCTGGTCAACACAAGCACGGTGAGAAATGATACATACCCGGCGGGCTGCGAAATTATTCTTGTGGAATCATTTACACCGGTCAGTTGCGGGAATTAGACTGACCGGGCAGATAATGGTAGGTACTCTGGAAACCACCGTTTTCACCAATGTGTCACGTTTTCACGACGGACTTGTGGTGTGTCAGATTTCATTTTGCCCTTGTTATCCGATATTACCGTTAAGAGCCCGTCGTAATTCGCAGGAGATCATAGCAGTGAGAAGAAGACAACAAGAACCCCAATATTCTCTCGAATGAGTTTCCCAGAGCAAAAAAATGATAAAACGGTTAAAGTATCAACGGAGCCCCTAACATCTCACTTTCTTAATCGTCCATCCCCCTTGCGCCAGCCCTGCCCCATGGGGGCGGGGGCGAACGCGATACCTCTTTGTTACAAAAAATCCTTGTCCAGGTACTATTGCGCTCTCGCAATCGGGCGCAATACCGGCGGGGCGAAGCGCCCGGAGCGTCGGGGCTTTCTGGACCTGGACAGAGGTACAGTTTCTACTGACATTTCAAGGCATGCATATTCTATCTTTATTAACGCTGTAAATCCTTCTTTGATTGAGAGGTTAACATTACGCGTTGCCCTAAAAAAATTACTGCCGGTCTGGTGCCTTCCGGCAGGGTGTGCTGTGGATTGCAGTGGTTTTCATATAATAGGAAGTGATGAAATCAGGATGGCGGTGTCATCGTTGCCTGGTCACGGTGGCGCTGAACGATTGTGGTCGTGCGCCAGTTCTCGTTTGTCGCAACCTCCAAAAACCACCCTCCAGCCGGAAGGCGGAGCGGTGTTGAACGGGCGGCATGAAGTATACCGTCCCATACCGGGCGCACCGTTAAACCATGTTTTTTTTCAGGTGTCTGATTGTTGTGTGCAGTCATGGTCTGGTCTCCTGAGCCTCCCGAGATAAAACCATCCCCGGAGGGGTGAATTTTTTCAGGGAGGGTCCGTTCTCCCGGGTTCCGTTCCGAACCTTCCAAAAGAAGGGAACTCCGAAGAAAGCGTTCCGGAGTTCCTCTCCTTGAGGTCATGGTCCGTTAACCCAGGGACGAGTGTATTGGTATCCTGCGGGGTTCCGCGGGATCCACACTCTGATCATGAAGTCAGTCTGAGTGGCACATATAATGATAAAATCCGACGGGTATGGAGATTGCACTATGAGGTTCATCCCTTGAACAGGCACAACGGAAAGGATATTAAAACTGGGATATTTTTCCTGCATTATGCCATGGAAAAAGAATCCCTCGTTGATCTGACGGTTCACACGATACTCCCTGTTTTTCTGATGAGTGATGAAAGCAGTGGCTCGTGACCGGCCAGCAGGATTGCGCGGGCATCTTTGTGCTTACCAATAGCAAGCAATGCCGTATCCCAAGTTCAACCAGGGGTATGCACAATCCAGGGTACAAAGCGATCCCTTCTCCAGGTGGATCAGCAACGATCGCGGCGGTATCGTTATGCCCCGGCGAGCGGGTGTTCAGCGATCAGGTCAAAACGGATTTCCTGCGCAGCTGTCCGGCGTCAGACAGAGAATACTTCCTCCCGACCAATCTCCCTCAGACTCCGCTCCCATTGCTGCTATCAGGTCCGGGATTCCCCGCTCTCCCATGCCGCAGAATATATATATATATATATATAGATAACAAGCGGGGCTCTTGCGCGTGCAGGTACATGAAAATTGTTGTGAAAAAAAAGGGGGATAGTTATTCAAAAAGCCGGTAATTCGGCGCTTCGTCGGTGATCAGGATATTGTGCGGATGGCTTTCGGTCATACCGGCATTGGTGATACGGACAAACCGAGCATTGGCATGCATCTCGGGAATCGTCTTCGAGCCCGTATAGCCCATTGCGGACTTCAGTCCGCCCACCAGCTGGTATATTACCTCAGCCACGTGGCCGACATAAGGTGTGACCCCCTCAACCCCCTCGGGGACAAACTTTGTGCTGCCAATATCTTTTTTCTGGAAGTACCGGTCGCTTGACTGGCCGGTACTCATCACACCGAGCGATCCCATGCCCCGGTACTGCTTGTAGAGCCGGCCCTTGATGGTTATGACCTTGCCCGGTGCCTCGTCTGTACCGGCAAACATGCTGCCCATCATGACCGAATCGGCACCGGCTGCAATCGCTTTTGCCACGTCCCCGCTGAACCGGACGCCGCCATCGGATATAACCGGAATGCCCGCAGAGTGGGCGATATCGGCCACCTGCGCCACAGCGGTGATCTGGGGGACCCCGGTACCGGCAACGATCCGGGTAGTACAGATGGAGCCCGGGCCGATACCAACCTTGATGCCATCCACGCCAGCCCCGACCAGTGCTTCTGCTGCCTCCCGCGTCGCAATGTTCCCGGCAATGACCTCGGCCCTGCTGCTGCCCTTGATATCATTTACGGCACGGACAACTTTCATGTTATGCCCGTGGGCACAATCAACCACGAGGGCATCTACGCCGTTTTGATCGAGCTGTTCGGCCCGGGAAAAATCGAACGGTCCGACCGCAGCGGCAACCCTGAGGTTTCCCATTGCATCCCGGGTTGCCCCCGGATACTGTCGTTTCTCGAGGATGTCCTGCATCGTGATAATACCAAGGAGTTTTCCTTTCTTGTTGACAACGGGCAGGCGCTCGACCTTGTTCATGTACATGATCTCAAGTGCCTTGTCTGCGGTAATGTCCTCATCTGTCACGATCGGTTTTTTCGTCATAATCGCCGTGATCTTCTCATCCCCCCGCTTGGAGACAATGGCACGGACATCCCTGCGACTGACAATACCGATAATTTTCCCCTTGTCAACGACCGGCAGGCCTCCAATGGTGTACTGGTTCATCAGTTTCTCTGCATCAGAGACCGTGGCCGTATCCTCAACAAAGAGCACGTCACGTTCGATGAGTTCCTCGGCATTCTTGACGAACTGGACCTCCTGCAGCTCCCGTTCTGGCGTCATGTTCCGGTGGATGACACCGATACCGCCCTGCCGTGCGAGAGCTATTGCCATGGACGCTTCCGTGACGGTATCCATTGCCGCCGAAACGAGCGGGATGTTCAGTTGAATCTTTTTTGTGAATATTGAACGGGTATCCGCATCAGAAGGTTCCAGCCACGATGCCCGGGGTTCAAGCAGGACATCGTCGAAGGTTAATGAGAGTGGCACATCCAGTTTCTCGACGTACATAAATCACCTGATCAATGCGAGTGCAGATTTTATCAGATCCTCGCGTACTGTTGCATTGCGATCACCACCACAGACCATTCCCCTGACGCCAATAATATCCGGGTTTATCCGTTTCAGTGCATCGATATCCTCAAACTTCAGCGCCCCGGCAAGTGCAGTCCCGAGCCCGAGTTTCCTGTTCTTCTCCGTAAAGGAACGGAGTGTCTCTTCACTCATAAATGCGAACGTGCTCTGGCGATCCTTGATACCGGTATCGACCATGGCAAAATCGGCTCCGCATTCGGCAGCAATGGGGGCCATGTCAAACGGGGAGATGGAATGCATACGCTCAAAGTCCGAGTAGGCTGCAATGACAACATTTTTTTTCGGAAATTCGTCTTTTACCGCTTTCACAACAGCGTGTATGACATCACGTGCCTGTTCCTCCCCATCGAACGCAAGTCCGATCTTCACATAGTCAGCCCCGGCACAGGCTGCACCGTAGGCAGCAAGGGACGCCCCGCCCGGTTTGTAGTCAAAGTCCCCGATCGCCGCACTCACCGGTTTTTTGGAGAATGCTTTGATCTCGCGAATAACCCAGGGGAAGTTGGCGCCAAGCGAGCCTTCTGAAGGTTTTTTGACATCGATAATATCAGCGGCTCCTGAATGCCTTGCTTCGTCGATGGAGCTGGGGCTGACCAACAATTGCATAAGGTTTAATGATCTTTTATCCTAATAGTGGTTGCGTTCGCCTATGGAACTGATACTCGCGATGGATTTGAAAGGGGGACGGGTAGTTCACGGAAAATCCGGGCAACGGGCAGGTTACAAACCGCTGGACTGGGGGTGTTCCCCGACCGTGGAACCCTGTGGTTTTGTTCGATCGATCGCGCCGAAATATATCTACATCGCAGACCTTGACCGTATCGAAGGGACCGGCTCTCACGATCGGATCATCGCCGAATGCGCACGTCTGGTCTCGACCTGTTATGCTGACCGGGGCTGCAGGGTTCCCGCTGATTTCCTTTGCGGGTATCATATCACCAACATTGTCGGCACGGAGACCGGCGGTGAAGACCTGACGATCTATGAGGGTGGTTTTTTAAGCATTGACGTTAAGAACGGGCGTGTCATACCGTCAGGCCGCGAACCGTCAGATATACTCTGTCAGGCCAACGGCTGGAAGTTTGAGGGTTGTATCGTCCTGAATATCGGTGCCGTAGGAACACAGACCGGTCTCGACTGCCAGATGCTGGATATGATGCGGGCAGCCTATCACCGGAAGCTGTACTGGGGTGGAGGTGTTGCATCGGTTAACGACCTGTACATGCTCCAAAAAGCCGGATTTGACGGTGCCATTATCGCGACGGCATTACACCACGGAAGAATCCCGGTGGAGTGGATACGGAAGGGACGCGTATGCTGATAACGCTGGAAGGTATCGATGGGAGCGGAAAGAGCACGCTCCATGAAGCGCTCCAAAAACTGCTTTTTGATCTCGAGCCTGTCTTCACAAGAGAGCCCGGGGCAACATGGGTAGGGGATTCTGTTCGCAGGGCTGTTGCCGAGCAGATCGATCCGGTTACCGAGGCGACACTCTTTGTCGCTGACCATGCGGCGCATCTTGCAAAGGTTGTGCGCCCTTCGCTGGCAGAGGGCAGGCTGGTCATCTCTGACCGGTACAGCGACAGCCGCTATGCGTACCAGTCGGTTACCCTGCAGGGTATTGTTCCGGATCCGGAGGGCTGGCTGCGGGCCATGCATAACGGCTGGACGATCATACCGGATAAAACCTTCCTCTGTGTCCTTCCTGTTGATACTGCGCTGACCCGTCTGAAACCAGACAGCCAGCGCGAACATTTCGAGAAGCGCGAGACGCTTGAAAGAGTGCAGAACAACTATCTTACCTTCGCACGGAACGAGCCGTCGCGGTTTGTGATCGTCGACGCGATGCTTTCTCCGGTTACTGTTGCGAAGTTTGTGGCAGATGCGATTCGGGCTGATTGGGATGCCGGAAAGAAGAAGCGGAAGAGCCGGAAGAAGTGAGTTTTGTTACTTTTTTTTTCAGAAGACTAGGCTGAAAAATTTTTAATCGCGAAAAATTGTTGTTAATTCGTGAGGCTATTATAGGATAATTATCCTACAATTCGGGTGTACAACCTACTATTTTTCCCGGTCTCTGGCGTGAGCGGCCCGGCTGATCTATCGGATCGCGATTGAAAATTTCCGGGTGGGAGCTGAGGGTCGATTGAAAATTTTTTTTTTTTT
>JAKLGN010000052.1 GCA_022710665.1 Methanoregula sp.
TCCCTGATCACGTGGACACTGTTTACCATCATCACCATCCAGTACATCTGGCTCGCCATGTCGCTCTCCGACAAAGGTGAAGGCGGGACGATAGTTCTTAAAAGAATCCTTGATTCCCTGCTGAAGCCCGGTGTCGCGGCATTCACGGTCTCTGTCCTCACGATCATCGGCATCGCGCTCTTTATCGGCGACGGCGTCATCACCCCGGCCATCAGTATCCTCTCGGCAGTTGAAGGTATCCGGCTGGTCCCCGGATTTGAAGGGACCGACACGCTGGTCCTTTTACTCATCGCAGCGCTCATTGCCATCTGCCTGTTCCTCTTCCAGCGGCGGGGGACCGACCGTGTGGCCTGGGTGTTCGGGCCCGTGATGGCGATCTGGTTTACTGCCCTTGCAGTATCCGGCGCCATCATGATCCTCGGTGCCCCGCAGGTACTCTTTGCCTTAAGCCCGGCCTATGCCCTCGGGTTCATCCTCCAAAACGGCTGGGCCTCGCTCCTGGTCATGTCCGCCATCATCCTCTGCGTTACCGGGGGCGAGGCGCTCTACGCGGACATGGGCCATCTGGGCAGGGAGCCGATTGTCCGGGGCTGGGTCGTGGTCTTCCCGGCGCTCGTGCTCAGTTATCTCGGTCAGGGGGCATTTGTGATAATGACCGGCAACACCCACAATGTCCTCTTCTCTATGATCCATCACCTGAGCCCGATCCTCTATCTCCCCTTCCTCCTCCTGAGTCTCTGTGCAACCGTCATCGCATCGCAGGCAATGATCTCCGGCATGTTCTCTATCATGTATCAGGGAATGACCAGCCGCATCCTCCCGAAGATGAAGGTTGAATATACCTCGCCGGAACTCCAGTCCCAGATCTACATCCGGGCCGTCAACTGGATGCTGCTCGCGGCAGTGCTCGTCGTCATGTTCGAGTTCCGTTCATCGGAGAACCTCGCAGCAGCCTATGGTCTTGCCGTTTCGGGCTCCATGACGATCTCCGCCATTATGATGACAATCATATTCCTGTACCGGCACAAACCGGTCCAGATGATCCTGTCCGCATCACTCATCGTCATTGACGGGTTGTTCTTCATTTCGACGCTGTTCAAGATCCCGCATGGTGCATTCTGGTCGTTCATTATCGCCGCCATCCCGCTCATTATCATTGTCACGTTCATCCTGGGGCAGGAGAAACTTCATGCCATGCTCAGGCCGGTTCTGATGGAGGAGTTCCTTTTACCGTACCGCAAGAGTTACGAAACCCTCCCGAAAATCCGGGGGACTGCCCTGTTTTTTATGGAGGATGTAAAGACACTCTCTCCGTACATCTCCCAGGTGATTTTTAAAAACGAGATCCTGTACGAGAACAATATCCTGGTATCGATCGATATCACGGACAAACCGTTTGGCATCAGTACGGCGTTTGATTCCTCCATTGCCCCGGGCCTCCACATCTTTACCGTCACCGCGGGGTATATGGAAGTCTTTAACGTGGTTGGCCTCTTGAAGGAGCGTTCAATCGATGAGAAGACCATCTTCTATGGTATTGAAAATATCGTGAGTGATGACCCGCTCTGGATACTCTACGGGATTATCAAGAAGGTTTCCCCGCCCTTCGTCCAGTTTTATACCCTGCCTCCGGAGAAGATTCACGGTGTGGTGACACGGGTCGTGATGTGAAACCCCTTTCCGGGATCAGCGCGACCGGATAACCTGTTCGTTAAGGAAGAGTGCCCGGGCTCAAGCCCGGAACCGGGAAATCTTCCAGTTCCCCGGCATGGAATACCTTTATCCTGACCGGCAGTCCCCGTCTGAGCCGCTGCACACGGTCCCGCAGGATGGCCGGATCATGCCAAAGGCCATGCACCGCGAAATGTTCATGGACCGTTTCGAGGAATGCGATCTGCTGGGTAAGAAAAGCATTCTCGTATTCCCTGACCCCGCGGGCAATCGCGATGCAGTCTTCCCGGGACTGCCGTGCATCATAGCGTCCATGCCTGTTCCTGCGTGAAAAATGCAGCCAGGTTGCGGTCCCCGTCTCATCCCGGTACCAGCGGAGCATGTGGGGATACATACGGCATATCAGGAACCTGTCGCCGTAGATCCGGCATTTTCCATCATCCAGGAACCAGCAGGACCCTGCCGCATCGTCCCGCATCCGGAGCGCAGAGCCGGAAACGTACAGAACGCCGTCCTGATCACAGAACTCCGGATCCGGCGCCGGTTCCACCGAGGCCGGATCGATCGCTCTTGCCCGGTCCACGTCATGGTCGATGAGAAAGATATGGCTGTTCACCCTCCGGGTGCAGCATTCCCCGCAGCGGCTGCACCGGAACCGGGTTGCCCGGATATCAGCAGCAATCCGCTCGAGGGGATAGGCAAACAGGCGATTCCGCTCCTCCATCAGCGCAACGATGCGGTACGGAAGCGGGATCTCCGCCGAACCTGCCCGTTCTGTCACCGAAAGGATGGATGGCGGAGTCACAGAGATCCGTCCTGGAACAGCCACACCTTCCCGGGCTCGAAATCCGTCAGCGCATGATAATACTCATCAAACCAGCGGGCAACCGGGTTTGTCCGAAAGACCATGAACTTCCCGATGTCCGCCTTCTCCGCAGCCTGGTGGTACCGCATGAAGACGTGCTCCGCGGTCCTTCCAACGACCTCGATCTTCCCGGTTGCATGGGACATCACGAACCGTGCCCGTTTGGCAAGCCCCGAGCAGGCCTGCCAGGACTGCTGGAGGATCTCATACGAGAGCTCTACCGGGACCTGGTAGAAATGGTTGCCGGTCGTGGGCCGGCACTGGAAGACGTAATACGGCGAGATGCCGGCGAATGAAAGTTTCCGGAAAAGGGCCGTGAGAATCTCCGGGCTGTCGTTGATGCCGCCCAGGATCGGGGTCTGGTTGACGACGATGACGCCGGCCTTCTGCAGCGCCTCAGATGCCCTGAGCGACACTTCGGTCAGCTCCCGGGGGTGGTTGAAGTGGGCCATCAGGTAGATCCGCTTCTCCGGTGTGCTGTACCGCGAAAGCACATAGAGGAGGTCCTGGTCGCTCAGGATCCGGTACGGGTTATACGCCAGCATCTTGCTGCCGATCCTTATGATGCCCACATGCGGGATCTCCCGGAGCTCGCGGAGGATCTTCTCGAGCCGGCGCGTCTCCAGCGTGAGCGGGTCACCACCGGTGAGAAGGACATTGGTTATTCCGGGGTGCTCGCGGATGTAGGCAATATTTTCCGTTACGTCCTTCACGGTTTCGCGTTCGCAGGAGAGGAAGAGGCGTTTCCGGAAACAGAAACGGCAGATGCCGCCGCAAAGATCGGTGAGGAGAAGAAGGCCGGTCTGGTCATATTTGTGCTGCAGGCCGGGTTGTTTTGTGTAATCTTTCTCGCAGGAAGGATCGGCAGATCCTCCATCGCGGAGTTCCCGGGGATCGGGAACAACGATCCTGCGCAGCGGGTCGTGACGGTCTTTCCAGTCAATGAGGGAGAGATAATAGTCATTGGAGCGGAACGGGAACAGGTCTGTCACCGTCTCCATCTTCTCCCTCTCTTTGGGGGCAAGCCCGACAAGGTTGTCAAGCTCGGAAATTGATGTTATGTACTTCGGGTCCATTTTCATCACCTCGGTTCAGGGGGGTGTTCTCTGCCCGTCAAAGGGCAGGGTCGAGCGGTGCGGAAATTTCCTGATGCTATTAACAGAAATTGATAGATACTGTGTGCACCACTCAGTAAACTTTTACTTTCGGCTCATCCTTTAAACCCTTTGTGTTATTCCCGATTTACAGAACGGAAAACCTGAACAGGGGCTGAAAATAGGTCAGAATATCAAAGACATTTCAGTTCATTTCTATGAATAGGCCGGGGAGTTCTAAAAAAGATCGCAAGGGTTTTCAATATACTCCGGAATACGTTCTAATAACTGAGAAATAACCGCCCACGAATGGCGGATTATCCCATGACCCCTGCCAGACATCGTAACCAAATCCCGATGAATAATCTGCTCAATGCACTTGCATCGGATCTCGGGATCCTGCTCACCGCTGCATTGATCATCCTTACGGTATATGCCATCGATACCGTTACACCTCTGGGAGAGCCGGTCTGGCTTCTCTATTTCATCCCCCTTATCCTGGCTTACTGGTCGAGCAGGTACTACGCAATTCCCACGGTTTTCATCGTAACCGTTCTCTTTCTTGTGGCTGGTTTTCTCCTCTCCCCGCAGGGGATTCCCGTACAAATGGCAATACTCAACCGGTTTACATTTTTCCTCCTCTTCTTCATCACGTCGCTCGTGCTCTGGACGGTACGCGGGCGGCAGATCAGAGAGGAAAATCTGTAAACCTCTCGATGGATTGTCCAGAAAACGATCCTTGTTTCCGGAGCGTTCCAGGTCAGAACGGTTGACATAAGAATGAGATTATTCTCTCTCTAGAAACGTGCAAACCTTTACCGGTTCACCTTTTTTGGATCTCCTTCACCATAGCCCTGGTACTCTGGTGGGTGGGGAGCTGGCAGGTCCATGGGAAGAACCTATGAGCCGTGCGGGTATTCCTGGCACCGGTGATTCGTTCCGGCTGAGACGGTCAGCCGGGCGTACGCAGGGTTGTCTTTCATATCTTCCCACAACCAGACCATCCGGTCAAGGAACCAGAGTTTGCCGGTATAGACAAGTGCCATGCCAAAGAGTGCCGGCAAGGTTTCAAAAAGCAGTACACCCCGGAAAACAAAGAGCATGCCGACCCCTGAAAGTACAGAGAGGACATTCGGGACGGTCCGGTGGCGGTCCGGCACCGGCACAACATCGCGGTTCAGCCAGACCCGTTCACCGAAGACGGCCTTTGACGCCCAGGTTTCGAAGGACAACGGGGCGGGGAAGATCCGGGTATTGAACCAGGTCCAGAGCGGGGCGAGAGCGAGCGGGACGAACGCGTACCCGCCGGGCCTGAGCCTGCTCCATCAGGCGAGGACGAGGAGCGGCAGCACGGTGCTGCGGAGGAGCACGCTCCACGGGTTTGCATGCCGGCGCCAGGTCTGATCATCCAGCGCAAATACCGTTGCGATCTTCCGCTCAAGCGTCATTTCCTTCCGGTCAGACCTCATCGTAAAAATATCGTCGTGGCGTGCCAAGGTTCACCGGCGAACCCTGTCAGCGATCAGGGTGAGCACGAGAATCCCCAGAAGGAACGTTGCCAGCCCGCCGCTCTGGAGCCACGCACCCAGGAAATGCCTCCCGGCGATATAGGTCGCATCGGGCATCTCGAAGCCGGCGATGAGGTGGATGCCGATGGTGATGAGGAGGACGGTGGGGATCACGTATTTGCAGAGGAAAAATGCCAGCCGGGTCAGGGACGAGTCCCGGCCGATCTCCGCTTCAAACACCCCGCGGGGCAAAAACCACGTGAACGCGATCGCGAGGATGGCTGCGGCAAGGTGGAGACCGAGCGTCCCGATGGTCTCGTCCATGATATCGAGCACGGGGATCCCGTACAGGTTCAGATTCATGGCACTGAAGCTGAGCGCAGGAACGAGGCTGACGAGCAGGAGGATCGCGGTCAGGACTGCGACAGTTCCTCTCCTGCCCCACCCGGCAGCCTCCTGCACCGAGGAGACGGCGACCTCCAGCATCGAGACTGAAGAGGTGAAGGCAGCAAAGAAGAGCACGACAAAGAATGCAACCGCGAAAAGGTGCCCTGCCGGCAGGAGCGAGAAGGCCAGCGGCAGGGTCGTGAACGCCAGTTCCGTGCCGGCCGTCGGGGAGAGGCCGAACGAGAAGACAACGGGAAAGATGACCAGCCCGGCGAGCAGGGCAACGGCAAGGTCGGCAATGCAGATCACAAGACCGGCCCGCGGGATATCCTGGTCTTTTGCCATGTACGCTCCATAGGTCAGCAGGATCCCTTCCCCCACCGAGAGGGAAAAGAAGGCCTGCCCGAACGCCGCAACCCAGAGCTCGGCACGCGTGAGGACCGAGAAATCCGGCGTGAACAGGAAGCTGACCGCGGTACCAAACCCGCTTAAGGTTGTACAGACCAGGGCCAGGATGGCAAGGATGATGACTATGAACGGGACCATCAGGACCGAGACCCGCTCGATCCCCTGCCGGACCCCGAGGGCGACCACGATGCCGGTCAGGACAACGGCAAGCGCCCCGTACAGGAGCGGGAGGTAAGATCCGGTAAACCCGGAGAACGTTGTCTCATCCCCGGTTGCAAAGAACACGGCATACGCGAGCGTCCAGCCGGTGATGACAATGTAGTAGCTCAGAATCAAAAACAGGATGGCGACGAGCAGCCACCCCGCAATGCGGAACTCAGCACGGAGCGCCTTAAACGAGCTGACCACGCTGCTGCGGAAGTGGCGTCCGACCGTGATCTCAAGGACCATGAGCGGGAGCCCAAAGACGAAGACGGCAATAACGTAGGGCACGAGGTATGCCCCCCCGCCGTTCTGGCCGAGAAGGGCCGGAAACCGCCAGATATTCCCGATCCCGACCGCAGCCCCGACTGCCGCGAGGATGAATGTGAAATGCGATGACCAGCGCTCCATGCTGTGTGCGCTCATGATCTCTCCCGTTCATCTTCGGCCTGTTTTGTCGACCCCCACCTGAAGCCGTCCCCCCAGGGCCATCCCCCGTCAGGAGGTTCCGGCTCTTCCGGTGCCGTTGCCGTCTCCCCCAGGATGATGCGGCGGACAGCCTGCGCTGCCGCCGGTGTTGTGAGGATGAGGAGCGTGTCCCCGTCTTCGAGCACCGTTGCCCCGCGGGGCGGGAACTGTTCGCTACCCTTTGCGATCAGGATGATGAGCGTGCCGGACGGCAGGCCGAGGTTCACGATCTGCTTGCCGGAGGCCGGGGAGCCGGAGGGGACGACAAGCTCGAAGAGTTCGTTGTGGGACTCCTCCTGAAAATCCAGTTCCATCCCGAACCGCGACCGTGCAGGAAGCGGTGCGGAGAGCCCCAGGTGGTTTGCCACGAAGGGGATCGATGTCCCGTGGAGGAGGGCGGAAGCGATCACCATGAAGAAGACCAGGTTGAAGAAGACACTGGCCTGCGGCACGCCCGCGATAAGCGGGAACGTGGCAAGCACGATGGGGGCAGCACCCCGGAGCCCGACCCACGAGATCATCAGTTTCTCGTTCTTCTTCATCTTCCAGGGGAGGAGCGAGAGGTACACGGCAACCGGCCGTGCCACAAAGATCAGGACGATGGATATGATGATACCGGGGATGAGTACGGGAAGGAGTTCGGAGGGGAAGACAAAGAGCCCGAGCGTAAGGAATAGGGTGATCTGCATCAGCCATCCGATGCCCTCATGGAACCGGATCAGGCTCTTCCGGTGGACGATGGCGCTGTTGCCAATAACGAGCCCGGCAACGTA
Organism: Methanoregula sp.; assembly: GCA_022710665.1. Classification (GTDB taxonomy): domain Archaea; phylum Halobacteriota; class Methanomicrobia; order Methanomicrobiales; family Methanospirillaceae; genus Methanoregula. Next base: position 7,376 of record JAKLGN010000052.1, read on the forward strand.
GGCTGCAAGGAACCCGTTGCCCCCCACGATGGCCGTCAGGCCATAGATGAGCAGTGCGGATGCCAGGGTGAGTACGGCGTACAGCCCTTCGTACTCCAGTTTCACGGTATTGATCAGCCAGGCTGCACCCTTTCCCATACCATAGCCAAGGAGGCCGCCGACGGCCATCTGCTGCACGAAGAGCGGGATAAGCGAGAAGAATGAGGTACCCGGCTGCATCAGGAGCGCGATGGCCCCGATGGTCAGGAGGATTGCCATGGGATCGTTGCTGCCCGACTCGAACTCAAGAAGCGGACGCAGGTCGCCTTTGAGGCTTGCCCTCCGTGAGCGGAGGGTTGAGAAAACCGCCGCTGCATCGGTTGACGAGACGATTGCACCAAGGAGGAATCCTTCGAGCGGGTCAAACCCGAGCAGGAAGATCGCTGAGATACACACAATCAGCGCCGTGAGGGCAACGCCTGCGGTCGAGAGCACGAGACCCTTGTACATGACGGGTTGTACTTCGGTCCACCGCGTATCGATACCTCCCGAGAAGAGGATGAGGGCAAGGCCGACAACGCCAATGCTCTGCGCTACAAACGGGTCGTCGAAGTAGATCCTCCCGGGGCCCTCGGAACCGGCAAGCATGCCGACAACAATGAAGATCAACAAGGCGGGAAGGCCGA
>JAKLGN010000053.1 GCA_022710665.1 Methanoregula sp.
GAAACGGATGGCCGTCATCATCACGCTCCCCTTCATCACCAGCGTGCAGAGCCAGTTGTTCAGTCAGATGATTGCACGCGCTCATCCGGTTGATCAGAACTGAGAAAAAAATTGAGAGTGGATAAAAATATGACCAGCATCGATTCGTTGTACCAAAAAGAGGACGGGCATATTCTGATCGAGATCAAATTACCGTCTCTACTCAATCTTTTCAATTCGTTCGATCCCGCTCCGTTCTATACGAAAGAACTGGACCGGGACGCATCAGATTATATTGTGGGGATTGTCAGGGATTTTCCATTAAAAACGCAGTTCAGGATCATTGTATACCTGCCGGCGGATGCCCTCGGCACACAAGAGGCACAAAAAATTCCCGAAGCTATCAGGAATCACTTCAAATATATGGTTCTGGTCCAGGGCCAAAAACTCCGGGAACGATGTATCTATGGGAAATTCACGCTCCTGGTCGGGCTCTCCTTCCTCGCGATCGCAATGATCGCTAGCCAGGCAGTTGCGGAGACCTTCAGCAATTACCCGCTTGCCCGTCTCTTTGCCATCGCCCTTGAAGTCGCGGGCTGGGTGGCCATGTGGGAACCGGTTACGGTCCACCTCTACCAGCTCTGGCCTATAATCAAGGAGAGGAAGATCTATGAAAAGATCAGCCGGCTGGAGGTAGAAGTCCGCCCGTATCCGTAGTCTTGGTTTCTGCTACACGCCATTCAAAGGACAACCGGACCTGCACATGAATTGAAACAAAGTTAATGAACTCTTGTGAAAGATAGAGAGTGAAAAAAAAGGTTAATGAAGACAAAATCAAGGGGGAAAATGACGATGACAAATGATCTAGAGGGAGCTATCCGCCAGCGGGATGGGATGACCTATGCAGTCGTGACCCGGATACCTGCGGGGATTGTGACACCGGACGATCTCGAAAAAATTGCAAAGGCTGGGAGAAAATACAAGGTCCCGATGCTCAAGATAACGAGCGGCCAGCGTATCGCGCTTGTCGGCCTTCAGCCGGAAGATGTGCAGAAAGCAATCGATGAGCTGGGACCGCTTGCCAAACCGGAAACGGCGCCCTGCGTCAAGTTTGTCCAGTCATGCCTCGGCACGGAGATGTGCAAGTACGGCAACCAGGACTCCATCGGTCTTGCCAGAACCGTCGATGGCCTGTTTAAGGATCTGACCTTCCCGGCCAAGATCAAGATCGGGATCTCGGGCTGCCCCCGCTGCTGCGGCGAGAGCCACACGCGGGACATCGGGATCATGGGAACGAACCGGGGCTGGACGGTCCTCTTTGGTGGCAATGCCGGCACCCGGCCCCGGTTCGCCGATGTCATTGCCCGGAACCTGTCTGCTGAAGAGGCCCTTGACTGCGCCCGGCGTCTGGCCGAATATTACCAGAACCATGCAAAGCCCCATGAGCGGACAGCCCGCTTCATGGAACGTGTCGGGATAGAAACGCTAAAATCGGATTTGCTCGCATTCCTTCCCTATATCCAGATTGAAAAGGTGAACTGAAATGAAAATCACAGATGTTTCAAAGGTTGTGTCAGGCCCGAACCCACACCATGTGGACGCACGCAAGATCTATGAGACGCCGCATGCAATGGCGGTTGTCATTACGCTCCAGCCGGGCGAGGCGCTGAAAAAACATATCACGCCGGTGGATGTTTTCTTCTACGTGCTGGAAGGCACCGGAGTTGTTGAGATTGGGGACGAGAAGAAGACCGTGGGGAAGGATATGCTGGTCGAGAGTCCTGCGAAAATCCCGCACAAGTGGACCAACGAAAGCTCTTCGGTATTCCGGGTCCTCGTTGTGAAGGTGCCGAAACCGACCGAAGAGACAAAGCTACTCTGATCGGAACTACTCTTTTTTGAGCCGGTCGCGGAGCGGGGCTTTGCACGGCGCAGTCGTGCGACGCGGGCGGCGATCTGCGGTTGCTAGGTCGGTATGTAGACGCTCGGTCATGTTCGCTCGTCCTCGCTGATGCTCCGGCTCGCATCACATCGCAAAAAAATTAAGGCTGGTATTCACTCTGCGGTGATCCGGTCATAGAACAGGGCAGCACAGACCGCCCCGATGACCGGCCCGACGATATAGATCGGGAAGAATACCCAGAGGTTTGAACCCCCCAGCAGGAAGTCCATGATATACGGCCCGAAGGTCCGGGCCGGGTTGAGGGACGCCCCGGCAATATTCCCGGTCGCGGTGATCATCCCGGCAACGGTCAGGCCGATGACAAGCCCGGCAAATCCCGGCGGGGCACGTTCGTCCACCGCGACACCCATGATGACGAGCATCAGGACAAAGGTTGCAATCGCCTCAACCAGGATCGCCTGCCCGTACCCGATCCCGGGGAACGGTGCCGTTGCCCCGAGCCCGCCGATCGTGACCGCATCCATCCCCACGGTAAGGAAGAAGAGGAGGCTCCCGATCGCAGCACCGATACACTGGGCGATGATATATGCAACAGCGTCACCGGCAGGGAACCGCTTCGTTGCGCAGAGGGCAATGGTCACGGCCGGGTTGATATGCGCTCCCGAAACCCGGCCGAGTGAATAGATAACGGCTGCAATGACAATCCCGAACGTGATCCCGATGGCAAACCAGTCCCCGAGCCCGCCGAGCTGGCCGATCCCGATGTTGAACGGTGTTGCCGGTTTTGTCCCGGCAGCAATCATTAGCGTAATGGCTGCTGCCCCGGCTCCGAAGTATACCAGCAATGCTGTTCCGACTGCTTCCGCAATGCTCCGGTTTGCAAGCGACACCATTACTTCCCCTCCCCGTACGCGGCATTGCAGTCCGGGCAGAGCATACGGGGCATCTTCTTGGGCAGTTTCCGTGAGGGGAGCGGGTACCCGCCCTCCCAGACATCAACCTCTCTCCGGATCGTATGCTTCATGCAGGTCCCCATACCGCAGGCAACACAGGCTGCCACGGCATCGCTGTCCTTTCCTTCTTTGGCACATACGTAACATTTCGTATGAATCACCTCATCCCGTTACCGGGATCAGACCGCTTCCTTCCACTGGCATGAGCAGTGCCGGAAATCCATAAGGGCTGCTGATGCACAGTCCTTGCAGATCCGTGCCGGGGCAGCTGCAACCTCTTTGTTCAGTGCGATGATGTTGGTCATCAGGGTAGCCGTGACCGGCTCGCTCGTCAGGAGGCACGGGTAATCCGAGAGGCGCATCATGGCCGAGAACCTGACCGTCATCGCACAGGCCGGGTACGCATACCGCTGCGGATTTGCCAGCACCTCGTTTTTATGGATTGGTGAGAGGTCGATCTCGAACCCGCCGACTTTTGGCTTCACCGGGCCGGGTTCGCTGCTCTGCATTCTCCGGGCCTTGTCCACCATTTTCCAGCCACGGTAGATCATGTCCATGAAATCGCAGTTGTGGAGTTCGATGGCCGCACTCCGCTTGGGATAGAGCTGGACATAGTTATGGTAGCGTTTGGTCAGCATGTCCACCACCATGATCGCGTTGAACCCGTCGAGTTCGAGAATATACTCCGCAGCACTTGCCGACGCCCCGGTTGCAACTGAGAGCACTTCATTCGGGGATTTCATCTTGGGCACTGCGGCTTTCAGGGTCTTGTCCATGACTTCGGTCACGGATTCGATCACGGCCATGATCACGTCATCCTTGCACATGTTGTACGTGGACTGGGAGATATGGTGCGCGATATCGCCGACGCAGTAGGCCGGCACCGTCACGATGTTGCCGTAGTGGACGCCCTCGTCCAGCGAGGCTTTCACCGCTCCCTGCATCTTCGTCCGGTACTCTTTCATGTACTTCCGGCAGTCGAACGAGTTCTGGCCGACACTGTCCATAAGTTTCGCCTGGGCTTCGACCGGCGTGTCGTAGATGGACTGGATCATGGCAACCTCTTTCTTTACCGCGTCGGCAAGAGTATCTCCTCCTTCAACAGCATGGGCAAAAATATCCCCGATGCCGTACGACGTGTTCATGGCCCACGACTTGGCAGCAAGGATCGCCTGTTTATGGGCAGCCGGAATATCCGTAGTCTTGAGGATCTGGTTGACGATATTACTGCTGCTGCCCGGGATGAGGGCAAAGTCCACGACGCAGGTGGGGCCGTAAAAGCCCGCGTACCGGCGGGTCGACTCCTTGCCGATCAGGGCTTCGGCTTTCCCGACAGATTTGATGAACACATCCACGCTCTTGCGGAATTTCGGATCCGCATCGTAGAGCATCTCCATAATGACTGGTGTCTGGTAATGCTCGACAAACGGATCATCTTCGGGACGGATGGTGGTGGTCAAGCTTTTCAAGATGGAGTAATGGGCATTGACCGAATCGGTGTGTAGGGCAAAGACTGCTTTACTCTGTCCCCCAACGGGTTTCATTCCTTTGACGGCATCGACGTACACTTTCGTGTCGTCGATGACGAACTTGCCTCCACGTTTCTTTTTTACCTGGTTCACATCGGCGTGTTGGGCCGCCATCGCTTCCGTGATCATCTTTTTGATTACGTCCTGCATGGTGCTGTATCTCCTGGCACCGTCATCAGAGGTGGTGCCTACAGGCAACCATTGGCACGACCTGTTATTAAATACATTTATAGGGATTATCGACCGGGATCTCCTCGCACCGAAATAAGCCTACCGGATAACTGGCGACACGCGGTGATTTAATCCGGTTATGAGAGAGATCTGCTTTCGCTGGTGACGCTCGGGCATGTTCGTCTCCGCAGGCTCGCGCCTGCTCCGCTCACATCACCTCGCTGTTTTCCGGAGTTTCCTGTTGGGATAATGACGCCCCGGGCTTGTCGCGTTGCTCCCGCCAGCGGCTGCTCCGGCCCGCTCCTCACACCATGCTCCGCATCGTGTTCGTCGCTGTTGATGCGAAAACGCAGACGCTCGGTGACTCGCTCGCACGACGCACAGGGGGCTCGGACTCGCCGCTGATGCGGCTCCTTACCTTCGCACCCCTGTCGCGGTGCTCGCTCGGGCCGCTGGGCCTCGACGACTTTTCGCCCGCTTCGCTCCTCCCTCCCTTGAAAGGGAGGGCAGTAGTTGCGATAGGAACGGGGATCGGTTTCATGTCGGGGGAGGGAGGACAAAGCGACGGTTACCGGACGCATCAGCGGACGGTCGCTCGCTTTGTCGGGTGGGTCCAACCGAAGCGATCGCGTACCAACAGGAAACCGAGAGGGCGGGTCATGGTCACACGGCGCGGTTACGGGACGCATCAGCGGCCTGTCGCGCTGTGTGCCTGGGCGGGCCTTGCGTAAAATAAAAATTAAATTCTGCGCAATTGCCTTATTTCGCAAATCGGACAACGCACAGCCTTTACTTTCACCCTGCGCATGCCGATGTACTATATGCTCTCACGTCGATAGATGTATGGTGAAAAACACCATGACTCCAACAACAAAAACAGATGTAAAGTTCGAGCACATAGGGGCAGCCCGCCTCTATAACGGCTCGGTCCGTATCGATGTCAAGACCATGCAGGCGGTCATTCCCGCCGGCGAAGTCCGCAGGCTTGAAGACCACTGGCCCGCACCGGTCTTTGACATATCGGACATTATGAAAAACGCGGACGCTGCCCCGGTCGGGAAGGCATGGATCACCCGGTCCGGTAAAGCGGTGATGATCTCGATCAACGATGTGCAGTACGTCTCCCCGCTCGCACAGGTAAAGGGGATGCTCAAGGGCGAGAGGAAATATGCGAACGTCTCGACCATGCAGCCCGCCGGGGTGCCAGCATGAAAGCCGCAGACGTAAAAGCAGAGATCAACGAGAGGATCATAAAATCCCTCTCGGAGGGAAAGATCCCCTGGCTGAAACCGTGGACCGAGAACGGCCCGCGTAATCTCTTCAGCGGCAGGGCATACACCGGGCTGAACCGGTTGATCCTCGGGCTCAGCTCCTATCCCCTCCCCTTTTGGGCAACCTATCGCCAGTATCTCGCCGCAGGGCTGCAGGTCCAGAAGGGCGAACACGGCACCGGGATTATCTACGCAGGCCGGACCGTCAAGACCGACACGAAGACCGATGAGAACGGCAAGGAGACCGAGAACAAAAAACAAATCCGTTTCCTGAAAGCCTTTGTAGTTTTCAATATCGCCCAGACTGATTACAAGGAGAAGGGCTACGAGCTGCCGGACCTGAAAGAGAACGCCCACCTTCTCGGATGCGATGCAGTTATTCAGGACTACACGGGCCGGCACTCAATACGGGTTACGGCGGGAAACCGTGCCGCCTACTCCCCGCAGATGGATATCATCACCTGCCCGGAGATCGGCCAGTTCAGAACCTCCGAGCACTATTATGCGACGATGTTTCACGAGTGCATCCACTCCACCGGGCCCCGGCTCGACCGGTTCAAGAGAACCGATCCGGTCTGCTTCGGGTCCGACACCTACGGACGCGAGGAACTGGTAGCCGAGATCGGGAGTGCTTACTTGGCAGCACTTACCGGCATCGACTCATCAGCTGTTGTTCAGAATCAGGCGGCTTACCTCCAGAACTGGGCAACGGCGATCAAGGCTGATGCCGATCTCGTGATGTATGCAGCCGGCAGGGCAGAGAAGGCGGCGGATTTTATGATCGGGGCTTCTGCCCCGGCGCCTGCCAGCGCAACCGGAACCGATGCAGCGGGAGATGTGACGGCATGACCTCGATTTATGATGCCATGCCGATCAAGGTTCTCGAAGAACTCGAACGCATCGAGACCACAATACCCGAGATAGAACGCCGGGCTTTCATGCTGCAGGCTGATGCGCAGGATCTCCGCTACAGGCACGATGAGATTATCAATTCGTGGAAACTCCGGGCCGAGCGGGAGGGCCTCGATAACCTGATCGCAGAACGGCACCGGCTTGAGATGATCGCATGGGTCTGCGATCCGCTGCCATGCAGGGGGCGGGTCTGATGATCCCGGCATTGGAACTGAAATCATCCCTTTCCCATTTTACCGGGACAACCCGGTATATCCGTGACCCGTTCACCGGTCTGATGCACACGGACGGGATCGAGCACCTGGCAGAGCGTGCAGGGGCGCAGTGGCTGATCTCCGATATTGGCGCAGTGTTCCGCCATCACCCGGGCATCAAGGGGATCGCGTTCCAGCTCTGGACCCTGACCGTTGATGAGGATAATACAGCGGTCCTGACCTGTCGGGAAGACTGCGACACACCTTCACTCTACGAGCAGAGATACGAGTACACCGATTTCCCGGTCGGGACCTGGAAGATGTATCTTATCAATGGTGTGCTGATGGTCCCTTCGGAGTACTGAGGGATTCCCATGATCAGCAGGCGCGAACTCTGGGAGTATCGGAAAAAACGATCAACCATTTTTGGGATGGGGAAAAGTCTGATCTGGTGGCTGCACCGGATGAAGACGAAAATCATTTTTTGGTACAGGAAAAAGGTGGCCCGGACAGGGACACCATGACTCCAATCAAGAGCCCTGCCCGGGTTAGTACACTATCGACGCCCGGCATTATCTTTTTTGGCAAAGGTTGGCCCACCCCGAAGGCTCACGCGACGGGCCCGCCCGGCGGTCCCGTATCCGGCTCGCCTTCTTCCCGCCCGGACCCGCTGCCGTTGTGCCTGTCCTGTTGAGATGCCCTGATCTTCCCAGGCCCGCCCGATGCTCACGCGACACGGCGAAGGTCGCCGTGTTCCGGCTCGCATCCTCCCACCCCCAACCGGAAACCTTACCCCGTGGTTATCCTAATGACTGCCCGTCCCTTTCAAGGGCGGGAGGAGCGAAGCGGGCGGCGGGTCGTGGCCGCAGTGGCCCGAACGAGCACCGCTTCAGGGTGCGAAGGTAACGAACCGCATCAGCGGTGAG
>JAKLGN010000054.1 GCA_022710665.1 Methanoregula sp.
TGTTTCACTTTAAGTTAGTGTTATATTATTAATAAAACTTTCGTAATAGGACACCTCGTTGTCAGTACAACATTATGGTCAGGACACCTGCCAAAAAAGATACCAGCATTTCAGGAAACGGAATAGGATCAAATTGTCAGATAAACGTGGAAAGGATTTTTTTAGAGCACCCGGCCGGGTTGAGGTTCCATCCCGCCAGGATCATCTGAGAAGGCCGCGGGAAAACCCGGATCACTCCTGATCCTGCGCCTTCTGAACAATGGAAGGGAGCCCAATCTCTCCCATCTGCCAGAGCGTAAGCGCAGCGCACTGCCGGATAACCTCGTTCTTGTCCCCCAGCCGCCGGCTCAGGGGTTCCACTGCGGGCTTCCCAACCCTGCAGAGTGCCTGTGAGAGAAAACCCCGCAGTTCCGGATCATCGCTTCCCATCCCGTCGATGAGAGCATCAATGGCCTTAACCCCGATCTCGCCAAGGGCTGCAGCGGCATACTTGCGGAAATCCCGGCTGGTGTGAATCCTCATCCCCGCAATCAGCGGTACAATGGCCGGTTCTCCTATTCGTGAGAGGGCTACAGCAGCATACCATCGCTGGTCATTATCCGGCGCATCCGCCATAACCGCGATAAGCGGAGCGACCGCAGGCTCGCCCGTCTTTCGGAGTGCTGATACGGCCTCGTGCCGTTTTTCGATAAGCGGGTTGCCAAGAAGAGCTATCTGATCCTGGATCTTCTTTTCGGAGTGCCCGGCAAGTCCGCGCGTATTTGCCATTGGTATCACTGATCTTTTCACGCAACCCTCTTGGTTGTTTCCATTTCCAAGTCGTTCACACCAATACGATATCCGGCTGGATCATAAGAGTTCTTCTCATCAGGCATGGGATCACACAGATCCGATCCAGCCAGGGATGAAGAGGATGATAAAGAAGACGGTCATCAGGACAAGGCCGATCGGGATACCCACCACTGCCCATTCCCGGCTCGTGATCTCCAGCTTGCAGGCCGCGATGATATTGGGAATGTTGCCCGGGATCAGCATCCCACCGGAGATGAGGAGTCCCATCAGAGCACTCACGATCTGCTGAAGGCTGAGGGCGGGGCTGATCTCGGCTGCTGCAAGGGTGGCGTTGTCGAGAACGGACGAGACGATATTTACCCAGTAGAGACCCGCTGAAGGGATGGGGATGATGTACTCCAGGATGAGCGGCTTGAACCCCTCACCGAGAAAGATGAGAGCCATGATGAAGAGATAGACCTTTCCGGCCCGGATAATGATGTCCCGGATGTTCTCCCGCTCAACAATGCACTCAAGTTTTTCATTGCCCGTATGGCTCCGGTTGAAAAGGAAGACCCCGACAAAACCGAGAGCAACGACTGCCGGGATGATATAAACTGCCAGATTATCGAAAAGAAACAGGAAGCCTGCGTTGAAGGGCTCTCCCTTAAGTTTCGAGATCACGATCGTGGTGAGCGGTTCTCCAAGGGGGGTGAGCCCGGCGCCAAGACCTATTGAAAAGCAGGAAACTACCGCGAGCTCCACCTTCACTTTCTTCACTACCGGCAGTGAATTGACGATCTCAACAAGGATTATGGCGGCGAGGATCGCGGAGATGATACTCGAAACAAGGCCGAGTACCACGATGAGGGAAAAAACAATCGCCGGCAAGGGGAAGCGATCCACCATGCTGACGATGGCAGCCTCAAGGTTGTGGTGAAAACGGTGGATGAGAAGCCCGACGAGGAGTACGATCTGGACAATACCGACAGGTATGCCAAAAACGGTCGTGATCTGCAGCGGTGCAAGGAGTGCCTCTTCGATGATCCGCAGGCTCCAGCCGGTTGGTTCCCCCGGAATGGTCATGAACCCCCCAAGGGTAAGGGCTGCGATCCCGCAAAAAAAGAGGAAGATCTCTAGGTTATGCTCCACCGCCTTCACCATGAATGGCAGGATGAGGACGAGCAGAAATATGATTAAAAGACCGCCCTTCACCAGAAAATCCATGCTTTTCACCGTTTTTCCGGCATGCGACAGGCAGGGGCCGGTTCGTGATAAGGAGTATGAGTCCGGGAAATTAATGGGTTTCTTTCACGCAGCCGCTTCCGTATCGTTGGGGTAAGAAGGTTTATATGCTTCTTCCAAGGTATAGACCACATGATAACAAAGGGTGTGGTGGGGGTTGTGGCAGGGGATCTTAACGGGATCATCAAATCACTTCAGACGTGTGCGGTTAACAGGTGTCGGGAGCGACTTGATGAGGCTGCATTCAGGGCGAAAGGTCTCATCGGGAAAGGAGAGGGGGGCGAAGGGGCGATGAAGACGCACGATACGGTGGAATACGGGGTTACCTCGGTGCTGAAGCGCAGGCACGGGTTATAGGAGGAAATTGCATGGAAGAGCCGGAAAAAACACTGTTACAGCAGATACGGGAAAAGGAGCAGGAGTACGCAAAGAAGATCGATCTCGTAAAAAAAGAGACAGACGCAGCAATAGCTGCAGCCCAAAGCGACGCTGAGAGCCTGCTCTGTACTGCCGACAGCGCGGGTAAAACGGAAGCGGAACGCCTCTACTGGCAGGAGAAAGGGAAAATAGAACTCGAGATTGAAGACCTCAAACGCAGGGCAGCAGCTGATCGCGATACGGTAACAGCACAGGGTGAGAAAAACCGGTCCCGTGCAGTTCAGACAATAACCGGCTATGTGACCATGGAACAGAGAGCTCAATAAGGGATGATATGCTCCAGTCGATGAAACGGATCCAGGTGATTGGGCCAAAAACTGAACTGAACCGGGTAGTCGACCTCATGTACCAGTCTGGAACGATTCACCTGGAGAACGCGAGCGAGGAAGTTTCGAAAAAGGAGATTGCCCTGACTCCCGTCAAGCTGGAATCGGCACAGAATGTGGCCGAAGTGCTCTCCAGGATCCAGGCAATCTTCTCCACGATACCGGTCATTGCAGATGACCCGGTCCAGCAGGCCGGCCTTTCTGCATCCCTTGATAAGATGAGCTATGACGATATCGTCAGGAATGCCCGTGAGGTTATCAAGGAACTCGAGAACACTACACGGGACCTTGCAGCGAAAAAGAGCGACCTCACTTTAGGGGTCACTGCCCTTGACAGATATGCGAAGGTCCTCTCCATCATCCAGCCGATGGAGAAGGAGCTCCCGACACTGGAGGGGTTCGAGGTCACGATTCTTCTCATCCAGAAGGAGCATGCGGGGGTGATCGAGATCATCAGAAAAGAGATCGCCGCGATCACCCGTAATCACTTCGAAATGAATTCGACGTCAGTGGACGAGGAGACCCTTGCCACGATCATGGTCTTTCCCAAGCAGCATTCGGAAGAGGTTCATGCTTTCATCTACTCCGTGAACGTGAACGAGGTCCGGCTCCCGAAGGAGTACACCGGCAGACCGTTCTTCGAGATGTTCGCGCTCATTGAGGAGCAGAAACAGGAAAATTTAAAGGAGATGGCTGACATTGACCGCCGATTTGATTCACTCTCCTCCCGCTGGTACCAGAAGCTTGCCGTCCTCAAGAAGCACCTGGAAGACATCTATGCGGAGGTGGGGGCGTACAAAAACTTCGGGATCTCCGAGTATACCTTCGTTATTATGGGCTGGATACCCAAAAAACACCTCACGGCGGTCAGGCAGACGCTCCATGATGCTTTCGGGGAGCGGGTGGTGCTCCGCGATCTTCCGGTAACGGAAGAGGACATGAAGCATGCACCCGTGTGGTATGACAACCCGGCATGGATTAAGCCCTTTGAGTTCATCATGGGACTTGTGGCGCTGCCGAAGTACGACGAGTTTGATCCATCACCCGTCCTTGCAATCTTCTTTCCGCTCTTCTTCGGGATCATGGTGGGCGATATCGGGTACGGGCTTGTCATCCTTGCCATCGCTCTGTATGCCCGGCAGAAAGCGGATCCGCAGAGCTTTTTTGGCAATATGGCGCGGGTACTGATCATCTCATCCATACCCACCATCATTTTCGGTTTTATTTTTGGCGAATTCTTCGGGAACCTCGGCGAGCACCTGCACTGGATTGAGCCGGTACACCTCCTCGGGATCACCTGGAACCGGGGGGAGGCAATCGTGCCCATGCTGATCCTTGCCATTGCGGTCGGTGTGATTCATATCTTCCTTGGCTTGTTCATCGGTATGCGGAATGCATTTATCATGAAAAACCGCCGGCACCTTTCAGAGCACGGAGGCATGTTCCTTGCTATCTCCGGGATCCTCCTCCTCCTCACTACACTTGCCGGTATCCTGCCGGAAACGGCGCTTTATGCCGGTGCGGGCCTTCTGGTCGCCGGCCTCTGCCTCATCATCTACGGGGCGGGTGCATTCGGCGCCATGGAGGTGATGAGCACGGTAGGGAATATCCTGTCCTATGCCCGACTGATGGCGATCGGTATGGCATCGGTCATCCTCGCTCTCGTAGCGAACGAGCTTGCCGGGGCATTCGGGGTCGCGATCATTGGCATTATCGTCGCTGTCCTGCTCCATGGCCTCAATATCCTTCTCGCGATGTTCAGCCCCTCGATCCACTCGATCCGTCTTCATCTCGTGGAGTTCTTCTCAAAGTTCTACGAAGGAGGGGGCATTCCATACAAGCCGTTTGCCCGGGGACCGGGAGGGGCAGGCAAAAGCGGGTAGCCAAACTGCTTTTTTGGATCTGCTGGTTTTCGTTGTTGAAATCGGGATTCTCGTTGTCCCCTTGAGAGATCTCCAAATCTGGTTTTCATTGCAAAATCAGATCACGATTTTTTTTACCGCGATCCGGAAAAAAAATCAATTGCTCCTTTCGATCTTCTGCTTCTGCCACTGATAGTAAAATCCGGTGACAATGGAAATAACGACCAGCGGGATGATGACTGCCCAACCATCCAATCCCAGCATATACGCGAAGATCAGGTACCCGGCAATTACTATCGCATCAATAAAAAGGACTGCCATGAAGATCTTCAGGACTGCCCTTCCTTTCTCCTTTTCCTTAAACAGTCTCAGTTCGGCTTCAGGATCCGGCGATACCATACTCAGTAATTGTGACGGAAGCTATAGAATAAATCGATGAATAATGAGGTCTCTGAAGCGCCAGTTGCGGCTCACTTCATTTCGGCAGCCTTCTTCTTCTTGGCCGATTTCTTTTTCCGCTCAAGGATGCTCTTCACCTTCTTCAGACGGAACAGGTCCTCCCGCTCCCGCTCTTCGATGGCGTTCTTGATGAACTTCGCCTGATTCTTCAGCTCGGGAATCATGATCTGTTCAAGGGCATTTACCCGTCGCCGGTTCATCTGGATCTCGGAACCGAGACGCCGCATTGCGGTTTCTGTCTCGGCAAGCTTGATCAGGAGGTCGATCTCCGCCTCGTACCTTTCAGCAGTTTCGTCAATGCGGGCGCTTGTGGTAATGACCCCGTACCCCCGCTCAAACATGCTCTTGGAAACCCGTTTCTTCTCGATGACAGGGACCGGTACACCCATAATATTCTTCCCGCTGATATCCACCGTAATCGACCGTCGGGTGGCAAGCCCCGCAGACTTCAGGGTTACAAGGTCATCGGTAGCCTGTGCAATGAGCAGTGCCTGGTCGGCACTCTGGGAGACCATCTCAAGTTCGTCCCGGGAGTCCGAAACCGTAGACAGGATCTTGAAGAACTCCTGGATCAGGGCGTCCATCTTTTCCCGCAGGAGGTCACGGCCCTGCTCTGCAAGCCGTATCTGGGCCTTCTTCTTCATCAGTTCCATCCGGGTGGGTTTGACCTGCTCCATGGTTTATTCCCCGCGGGCTTTCTGGAGGGCAGGATGATACCTGGCAATGAACTCCCGTTTTATCCGTTTCAGCTCATCCTCGGGCAGGATGGCAAAAAGGTCCCATGCAATGGCAAGCGTGGTCTCGATAGAACGATCGTCATCACCCTGCGTGATAAACTCCTTTTCGAACCGGTCAGCGAATTTCAGGTATTTCTTGTCCAGTTCTGTCAGGGCTTCCTCTCCGACAATGGCTACAAGCCTGCGGAGGTCACGGCCGTACGCGTAACTGGCATACAGCTGGTCAGCCACGCCCCGGTGGTCCTCCCGGGTCTTTCCCGGGCCGATTCCAAGATTCATCAGCCGGGAAAGGCAGGGCAGGGCGTCCACCGGGGGATCTGCGCCCCGGCGGAAGAGATCGCGGGACAGTACAATCTGGCCCTCAGTAATGTACCCGGTCAGGTCGGGAACCGGGTGGGTGATGTCATCGTCTGGCATCGTCAGGATGGGGATCTGGGTGATAGACCCCTTCCTTCCTTTCAGTCTCCCTGCGCGCTCGTAGATAGTTGAAAGGTCAGTATACATGTAACCGGGATACCCGCGACGGCCCGGCACCTCCTCGCGGGCGGTCGAGATCTCGCGGAGGGCTTCGCAGTAATTGATCATGTCTGTCAGGATAACGAGCACGTGAAGGTTGTGGGTGAATGCAAGGAATTCCGCTACCGCAAGACCACACCGCGGTGCAGCGATCCGCTCAATCGTCGGGTCATCGGCAAGGTTCATGAAGAAGACCACCCGGTCGAGAGCTCCCGTTCTCTCGAAGTCATTCATGAAGAACGAGGCCTCCTTGTGGGTGATGCCCATTGCTACAAAGACCACGGCGAACTGCTCTCCTTCTCCGAGCACCTTTGCCTGCCGCGCGATCTGGGCTGCGAGTTTGCTGGCCGGCAACCCGGCGCCTGAAAAGATCGGCAGCTTCTGGCCGCGGACCAGCGTGTCGAGTCCGTCAATGGCGGACATGCCGGTCTGGATGAAGTCGGCCGGTTTATCACGTGCTGATGGATTAATCGGCATGCCCGCGATATCCAGCACGGCCTCCGGGATGATCTCCGGGCGACCGTCCCGGGCTTTTCCAACGCCGGTGAAAACCCGGCCCAGCATGTCGAGCGAGACATTGATCCGCGCCGGTTCCCCCAGGAACCGGACCGTGGTTGCATCCGTGTCTATCCCCCGCGTTCCCTCAAAAACCTGGATGACCGCATGCTCTTCAGAAATGTCCAGGACCTGCCCCGTCCTCTCCTCTCCGTTGCGGAGCGTAATCTTCACCATCTCGCCATATGAGGCGCCCTTGACGTTCTCCACAAAGACGAGCGGCCCCGAAACATAGTCAATCGTCCGGTACTCCTTTGTGACCAGAGGAGCTTCCTTCATTTTTCCACCCCCAGTGCGGTGATCTTCTGCCCGATTTCGCCCGCCATCTTCCGGATCTCCCCGACGTCCTGCAGATCTTTCATCCTCCCGATTCCTGCCTTGAGCGGCAGGGCCTGTATCTGCCTGAGTGATACCCCCCGGCTCATCGCGACATTCACGTTTTCATAATATTCCATGATCACTTTGAGCATCAGGTACTGCTTCTCCACGGGACAGAACGAGTCGGTGTCGCTGTACGCGCTCTGCTGGAGGAAATCCTCGCGGATCATCTTGGTTACGTCAAGTATCGCTTTCTCGCTCTCTGGCAGGGCATCGGGGCCCACGAGCTGCACAATCTCCTGCAGCTCTACCTCCTTCTGGAGCAGGTACATCGCCTTCTCGCGGAGCTCCCGCCAGTCCCGTGCAACGTTCTTGATATACCATTCCCCGATGGAATCGAGGTACAGCGAGTAACTCTTGATCCAGTTGACCGAAGGAAAGTGGCGGCGGTAAGCAAGGTTTGTGTCAAGCGCCCAGAACGTGCCTACCAC
>JAKLGN010000055.1:0-5144 GCA_022710665.1 Methanoregula sp.
CTTCAGAGATTCCTTCGGTGAATGGATAACGGAGCACTCTACCCGAACCGGATCTAACCAAATACTGATAACCGAAAAAAACCTTCCAGATATTCATTTCTTTTCCTTGGGGAGGGACCTTAATCATACCTGATTCCTCAATACCATTGCCCGCAGGATTAACCAACCTTCCTTCTTATCCACAGATGAACCATTCTGTTATCTGGCGGGTTAGGGACCCTGATGGGTACGGGAAAAAAAGTGCTCTGCAGAAACCTTTTTTTTTTTTAAGATATGATATCGTCCTTTCGTGTCAAATGCGTTTACCGGTTCCTGTCTGGCGCGTGGTTGTTTCCGCAGGTTACGGGCACAGAGAAAGTTTTTGAACACCCGTCCGGGACAGCAGGAATCTTTATCGCAGACAGGTTACCACCTCAGGTTGGAATCAGATGAACTACTCCTGTCTTCAGATCGTATGCGGGTTGGCATTCCTTTTCTGCCTTGCCTCACCGGTAACCTGTGCGGTAACCCCGCTCTGGGTCCAGCCGGCCGCACCGGGTGACGAACTGTCGGGGGTTGTCATTTCCGATAACGGGTCCGCCATTGTCGCTGGAGGCGACCAGTTGATCGCTCTTTCCCGCGAGGGGGGGAAGTGCTGGACCGCATGGTCAGGAAGCCTTCTCGCTACCAGCCGCGACGGGAGATATATTCTCATGGCCAAGGGTCCTGTTGTCCGCCTCATCTCCGGTTCGGGAACCCTTCTCTGGGAAAAAACCCTGGATACCATCATTACAGATCTGTCCATAGCACCGGATGCTTCTGCGATCGCGGTGAGTGGCGGGGGCCAGATCCACACGTTTACTCTGTCAGGAGGAAGTATTGCATCGGATAGATCCCTGGCCATCAATCATATCAAAATTATGCCTTCGGGGGAGCAGATTCTCATTACTACGTCCAAGAACGTGCAGGTATCGGACCTGACGCTCCTTCCGGTATGGTCAGACAACAGTTCGACACAGGATTTTGTTGAGATCACACCCGGCGGATCTTCCTTTGTGACGGCAACCAACAGTCGTGTCCGGATGTACACCGCAAACGGAAACCTTTCGTGGGAACAGAGGTTAACGGGCGGAAAAGCTCTCGCCCTGGCCTATGCCAGTGACGGTTCAACAATTGTTGTCGGGATGGATGATACTACCGTGCAGGTGCTGGCTCACAACGGGACCCTGCTCTGGACGGCTAACGCCACGAACTGGATCACCAGCGTTGCAGTATCCGACGGGGGGAATACTATTGTGGCGGGCAGCAGGGATAAAAAGGTTCATGTATTTAACCATGCCGGGACTCGATTGGGGATTTTTACGGTAAAAGGTCCGATCGACCCTCATTCCGTTGCCGTGACCAGGGACGGATCCCTGATCGTCATAGTCGACCAGACAGCGGTGTACGGTCTTTCACGTTCCTCATTTATGCCGCAGGAAACCGTCATGGCAACGATTCCGACACCCTCACGTGAAATGACTGCTTTCCCGACGATGAAAGCAACCCGCAAAATTACTCCAAGGATAATGACACTTCCCACGCCCCCCCCGACTGAAACTCCGCAGGCCTCCCTGCCCTCTCCCGTCCCTGTCATAGCCGTGGGGCTTCTTCTTCTCTGCCGGTTCAGGAAGACCTGATATTCTGCCGGACTATCACTCGATTGCAGGAATCTATTTGGTCATCGCATCCACAATTTCCCTGTGTGTTTTTAATGAACCGGCATAGTTATGCGATTCTCTGCAGTGTATGTATCCTTACCTGGCTGCTCCTGCCCGGGGCTGGTGCCGTGGATCCGCTCTGGAGGGAACGGGCATCGACCAGCGGTGAACTGAGCGGTATTGTCATCTCAGCAGATGGGTCGACCATCGTTGCCGGCGGTGACCAGTTGATCGCACTCTCCCCTGGTGGAAAAAAACTCTGGACCGGCTGGTCCGGAGCTGGCCTTGCGATCAGCAGCAACGGGAAGTATATTTTAACTTCGCGCGACCAGACCGTTCGATTGATCTCCGGCGCCGGCACCCTGCTCTGGGATGAATCGCTTGACGTTCCCGTGACGGACATGACAATGACACCGGATGCCTCACTGATCGCAGCCGGCGGCGGGAGCCGGGTCAGACTCATGCATGGTTCGGGCTCCTCTTCCAGACAGAATACGACCATTCCCGTCACTCATCTCAGGCTCTTTCCCCAAGGTAACAAGCTGATCATAACAACAAAAGGAGGAGTGCAGATGTCCAACCTGACGCTCTTTGCAGAATGGGCTGATACAAACATGACCCAGGACCTTGTTGAGGTCGCAGCTGACAGTTCAGCCTTTATCACTGTCACCAATAACCGGATAAGGAAGTACACCAGTAACGGAGACCTGAAATGGGAGCGCGCTCTTCCCGGCGGAAATGCCCTGGCGTTTGCCTGGTCCCGGGATGGATCAACCATTGTGATTGGCAGGGATGATAATACGGTGCAGGTACTGGACCAGAGTGGTACCCTGCTCTGGACGACACAGGCTGCACACTGGATCACGAGCATTGCAGTGTCAAATGATGGGAACACCATTGCTGCAGGAAGTATGGATAAAACCCTCACCCTCTATGACCGGGCCGGGACGAACCTGGGGTCCTTTACTGCCGAATACCCAATCAAGGCACATTCCGTTGCCGTGAGCGGTGATGGCTCCCTCATTGTAGCAGTTGACGCATCCACGGTCTACGGTTTCTTTCGTGCGCAGTTTACGCCTCAAATAGCAGAGCACCCAACAAATGCACTCCCAACATTGGTGACAACGGACTTACCGGTCATGGCCATCTCCACAGCAACATCAGCACAACCGGCACCATCCCGGACAGAAACCGCGCAGGCTGCTCCCGTGCCATTCGTACCGCTGGTAGTACTTACGCTCATGCGTTTCTGGCGGTCACACAGATCCTGAAAATTTTTCCTGCCCTGCAGCAACCCTTTTTTTCTCGATATAATTTGCCCCCTCTCCTGCACCTGGGTGTCCACCGTTGGGGGTGTCATGGCGCAGCAGCATGATTCAGCTTTGATTACAGCCCATATGTCATCATCGGATCAGCGAGACGTTCCATGGGCGGGGGCTTTGGCTCCCGTGTCGACCTCATTTTTATCTGTGATTCTGGAGAGCCAATGTTCTCCAATGTCTTATGAACACTATTCGTTCAGGGTATCGGCTGCTGCTGGGTGGCGCAGTGGAATGTCCCGTACCCCTCCACCAGTGCCCGGGCATCGATTCCCACAACAGTACGGTCCGGGAAGATTCCCTGGATGATGTGCAGCGCTTCTGAATCATGCGGATCATTGAAGACCGGAACAATAACAACCGTGTTGCCGATATAGAAATTTGTGTAGCTTGCCGGATACCGCTCATCAGTATCGGCGACCTTTGCGGGCATGGGGAGTTTGATAACGGAAAGCGGTTCCCCATCCTGGTCGCTTGACTCCCGCAGGATCTCGTAGTTGTCATGCAGGGCGGGATAATTTGCATCGGATGTGTCTGCCTCATAAGCGCACACGACAGTCGTTGGCCCGACAAAACGGGCGATATCATCGATGTGACCATCGGTGTCGTCTCCGACAACACCATCGTTGAGCCAGATAACCTTCTCAACTCCGAGATACTCTTTAACCCTATCCTCGATCTGGCAGGCAGATAACGCGGGGTTGCGGTTGGGATTGAGGAGGCAGGCACGGGTCGTGAGCACGGTCCCCCTGCCATTGACATCGATAGATCCTCCTTCCATGACGATGCCCGGCTCAAACATAGGAAGACAGAGACGCCTGTTTATTGTGTGGGGCACCTTGCCATCAGAGATCTGGTCCTCGTATTTTCCTCCCCACGCATTGAAATTCCAGCGGACCATGGCTGTTTTTTTAAGGACTCGGTTTACCACAAAGGTCGGGCCGTAATCCCGCATCCAGATGTCAGCGTATTCGCTGGTGTGAAGGATGATTTTTGAGAGGTCTGCGCTCATCTCGCGAAGGCGGGCCCTCACTTTACGATGAATCACCGCCGTCGGTACGAAAAGTTCGACCCGTTCGGAAGCGTAGACTGCCTGGATAAAGGTGTAGTAAGCATTTTCAACATCAGTCAGATGAGGGAAGGTTATCTGGTTATGGGGCCACGAAAGCCAGACGGCCTCGTGAGGTTCCCACTCGGCCGGCATATGAAAGCCCCTGTTCCGGGGAGTGTCCCCCTTGCGAAGAGCCGGAAATACTCCCGATTCTCCCAAGAACGGTACGGAAACTCTGCCGTACGTATCGGGCCTGCGGTTCCGGAAAAATCCCCAGGATTCCCTTACCTCATGGTTCATCGAGAGGTCAGCTTCGGCAAGGAGTATCTCCTCCTTGCCGCCGGCTTTTGCAAGAATTTTCCCGAACGCATCGCACACAAACGAACCCCCGAAGAAGCTGCAGCGCCCCTCGACCCCGACACGGTTTACCGTGGCGATGTGGACGCTGTTTGCTATGGCATGGCTCCGCTGGATCAGTTCCCACGCGTCCTGCCAGTTCCCTTCGGAAGGTATATCGTTTCCAGGATGTCCGATGGCTGTCGGGTATACAATGAGCTCGGCACCTTCAAGAGCAACACAGCGAGCAGCTTCAGGGAACCACTGGTCGTAACAGATAAGGACCGCGATGCGGCCGAACGGCGTGGAAATGACCCGGTAGGTACTACCGGGATAGAAATACCCTTTCTCAAAAAATCCGGGGTCCTGCGGTATATGCACTTTATGATAGGGCGGGCTCGCGGTACCATCCGGATTGATGACAACCGCTGAATTGTAATATCTCCCGTCAGGTGCTTTCTCGTACAGGGGGACGATTATCACGACCTGATGCTCCCGCGCGATCCGTGCGAAGATATGGGTGGACTCGCCCGGGACCGTCTCAGCAGAAGAAAAGCAATCCATGCCGATATGCCGCGGGAAATACCAGGTGCGGTAGAGCTCAGGAAGGCAGATGATCTTTGCACCGGCTTTTATTGCTTCTTCAACCCTGGTCTGGGCTTTTTTCAGCATCTGATCCCGGTCATTCTCCACGCTCATCTGGATAAGACCGATCGTGATTTTCCCGTTCACCATATCGCCCGATCATTAGGAGTTATA
>JAKLGN010000055.1:5243-7716 GCA_022710665.1 Methanoregula sp.
GTTCTTTTGATATCATGCTTTCTTTCATTGAATTGTATATTTTTTTAAATGTATTATGGATTACAGCGCACGGGCAAGATCAAAGACCCAGCGGCAGACCCCGGGTGCAACGTTCCCGCAGGAAGAGTGGTATGGTACGGCAAGCCCACGGCTTTCGTATGAGGCAAGAAGCGCCGGTATCTCCTCCTTTGTTTTGAATGTATAGAAATGCGCCATCCCGCCCTCAGACAGGAGCGGGAGCAGGAGATCCAAAGCCTGATCCATACCGTAGGGTGCCGGAATGATGAGGCGGTCGAACCGGCCGTTCGGGAGGCATGTTCTTCTGAGGGCATCCCCCTGCAGGATATGGCAGGTTTTTCTCACCTTGTTTATGGTGATATTCTCCGCAAGATACCGGAATGCATGAGGGTTCTTCTCAACCGCATATACCTCCCCTCCCCGTGCAGCGGCAGGGATGGCGAACGGTCCGATTCCCGCGAAGGGAACATGCACCCGCTCGCCCGGTTCAACCTGATTCCATACCCTTTTCCGCTCGTTTGCCATGCGGGCCGAGAAGAACATGCTGCCGACATCGATGCGGTAGGAGAACCTGAACTCACGGTGCGTGGTAATGGTGGTCTCTCCATGCCAGGTCTCGAACTGGGCAGTACGTGCACAACCGCTGACCTTTGCGGTCTTATTGAGGATGGTGGTGATGTTCCTGTGCCGACAGAGAACCGCCTCTGTTATTATGTGTCTGAAGGGTTCAAGCTGAGCCGGCATGGCCAGGATGGCAATGTTACCGATAACTTCGAAATGATCGGAGACAATCGGCAGGAGCTCGACCGGCACCTTGTCCGCGATCTGTTCTTTCAGGCCCATAACTTCCCGGATACATACGTCGGTTCCCCATAATAAGAGGTTCCGCTTACGACATCATCCCGGTGGTACCTTCGCCCTGCGATCAGAGATGACTCTGAAGGGACATTTATCAGATAGAAGGAATGATCTTTTTGATAGCGGTCCCTGATGCTTCCCCACCCCGGTTTTTATAAAGAAGAGGATATTGTTTTCTCGGTTACTTCTATGCCCTGCCGCCAGATAACCTCAGTGACCGAGTACCGGTTCGAAGATATCCGGCCTGATGACCGGGTCCTCGATATCGGCGCCAATGTCGGAGGATTCTGTATCAGGGCTGCGCGAAAGAGTGGCCATGTGACCGCGGTTGAACCGGTGACCACCCGGCCGCTTCTCGAAAATATCCATGCAAACCGGGTTTCCGTGCAGGTTATCGAAGGTGCACTTGGCGACGGGAAACCAGCGGCGATCTCCTGGGATGATTGTCGCGTTCTCTCTCCCACGTACCCGCTTCAGGAGCTTGTCACGATGAGCGGCGGCTGTGATTTTTTAAAATGCGATTGCGAAGGTGCTGAGTGGCTTATCAATCCACGCGAGCTTGAGGATATCCGCCGTATCGAGATGGAGATCCACCTGCCCCCTATCAGCGGACCGCCGGACCCGGCCCTCCTTGCCTATATCAGCCAATGGTATGATTTTGAGATAGAACGAAAGCCCTGCCACGATATCCTCGGTGTCATGGGGGTCCTTCACGCAAAAAGAAAACAGACCCGGTGACTGCAAGGTGCCTGAAATACGAGCATATTGGTTTCCCCGGGTCTCTTATCAGGAATCTTCATGTCCCGGTCTGGCGATACAACACCATAGGTTGATGGTTATGTGTGATGATATCAGCGTCCAGAAGAACGTGTATCTTGATCAGATCCTTGCCGAACGCCGTTCACACCGCCGGTTCAGGCCGGAATTTTGCGGCGAAGATGAGATCCGGCGCATTCTTCATGCCGGGCTCCTTGCCCCGTTTGCCGCGGCAGCAGTCGGGAATTCCCATGATTATTTTCGTCGTTTCTTTGTTGTGCGGAAAGGGTCAGAGAGTATGAATGCTGCTACCCCTCTCGTAATGAGGCAGGTAGAGAAGATGTCTGCGGTCCTTGAGGATGCGATGCAGAACGATCCAGCTCTCCGGGTAAAGGCAGCAGGCTTCGTCCGCAGGCTCTCCATGATCCAGAGTGCCGGGGTTATCCCCGGTGTTGGGACTGCCCCGTATTATATTGTTGTTGCTGAACGCCGGGGATATCCCCCGGTTGAACTGCAGTCGCTGGCGCATTGCCTCGAGAATATGTGGCTGAAGGCAACCGCCCTTGGCCTGGGATTCCAGCTTATTTCAGTCACCTCACAAATGTCGCGGGACCCGGCTTTCTGCGCTCTCCTGGGCCTGGCTCCCGGTGAATGGGAGCTGATGGGATGTGCGGTCGGCTACCCGGCCGATGAGCTCTCGCCATCGATTCGTCCACCGGTCGAAGATGTAACCGTCTGGTTTGTCTGAGGCAGGAATTTCCTCCTGTTTTTTTGCTGCAGGCGGTTTTATAGGTAATTCTGATCTATAGTGTGCTCAGATATCTGGAGACAGCTATGGTAC
>JAKLGN010000056.1 GCA_022710665.1 Methanoregula sp.
TTTTCTCGCTGTTATCTTTTCTTAGATTCAGATGGGAAAAAATGCATATCCCCCCCCCTTTTTCCCGGTATTGCGATGTATCAATAACCATGATGAAGAACCAAGGATTCTGTCTTCGGGCTCAGTCGGGACTGCAACCAAGGTTTTCGTAAACTGTTTTATTCCGCGATGGCAAGGACGAGTCTGCATATACCAACTTCGATAACCTTATCTGACCCATACCGCAATGTATTGTTTATTTACAGGGGTGGTGAACTCCGTGAGCAGGAAAGGGGTCAGTCTCAGCATCAAGGAACTGGATTCGGATATTGCACGCTTCAGGGATATCAGCATCTCCATCGGCTCAGTGCACCAGGACACCTGGCATGAACCGATGGGTCCGACACCGTTCCCGACCCTTTCCACGCTCCGGGCATGGGACCATACCCTCCTTGCCCGGTACAAGCCATTCTACCTGCCGTTCTGCGATCTCTGCTGTCTCTGTACCTATGGCAAATGTGACCTGACGAACAACAAGCGGGGCGCCTGCGGGATATCGATGGCTTCCCAACAGTCCCGGACCGTCCTGCTTGCTGCCTGTATCGGTGCTGCAACCCATACTGCCCATGCCCGGGAACTTCTCGCCTACCTTATCGGGCGGTTTGGCCGGGACGGACCGATCAATGTCGGGGATGTCGGCGTGGAAGTGGAAGCTCCGATCACCCGGCTCGTCTGTGGGATCCGGCCGGAGACGCTTGGTGACCTTGAACCTGTTCTCGACTACTGTGAAAACCAGATTACCCAGCTGCTCGCGGTCACCCATACGGGCCAGGAAGGGAACAACCTTGATTTTGAATCCAAGGTCTTCCATGCAGGTATGATCGACCATGTGGGCATGGAGATAGCTGATATTGCCCAGGTATCGTCGCTTGGTTTTCCGAAGGCAGATCCTGAATCCGCGCTGGTGGATCTCGGTTTCGGGACCGTGGATACGAAAAAACCGGTCATTCTCGTCATAGGCCATAATATTGCCCCTTCGGCAGGAATTATCGATTATCTCCGGCAGCAGGGGCTTCAGTCGGAAGTTGAGGTTACCGGCATCTGCTGCACGGCGCTGGATATCACCCGCTATTCCTCCCGCGCAAAAGTTATCGGTCCCATTTCATGGCAGCTCCGCTATATCCGCAGCGGGGTCCCGGATGTCATCGTAATTGATGAACAGTGTGTCCGTGCAGACACGCTCCAGGAAGCGGCAAAGATACACGCTCCCCTGATAGCAACGAGCGAAAAAAACTGTCTGGGTCTCCCGGACCGTTCGGGCGATGCTGCAGATGATATAGTCAGCGGTTTTGCTGACAGGAGCGTTCCCGGCGCACTGATCCTTGACCCTGATAAAGTCGGGGAAGTTGCGGTCAGGACTGCCCGGACGATAGCCCCGAAACGGAAAAAACAGGGAGTTGAACTCTCAAAAGAGGACCTTGTCCGGCTTGCGAAAAAATGCACCCAGTGTATGCTTTGCCGGAGGGCCTGCCCGAACGACCTGCCGATTGCCCAGGCGATAAAATCTTCGGCCGGCGGGAATCTCTCCCTGCTGGATGAACTCTATGACGATTGTGTAGGCTGCGGCCGGTGCGAGTCGGCCTGCACCCAGAAGCTCCCGGTCCACAGCCTGATCCTTGCCGCGGCAAACCGGACAACGCGAAACGAGTCCTACTGTATCCGGACCGGCAGGGGTCCGATCCAGGATACCGAGATTCGCAAGGTTGGCGGACCTATTGTTCTTGGGGAGATTCCTGGTGTTGTGGCGTTTGTTGGCTGTGCCAATTACCCGAAAGGATCGCGGGAAGTGGCAGAGATGTGCATGGAATTTGCAAAACGCCGGTATATTGTCTGCACCTCAGGATGTGCGGCGATGTCTGCCGGCATGTACCGCAACGAGGACGGCAGGACAGCCTATGAACAATATTCCGGAGCTTTCGAGGCCGGGGGGATTGTGAACGTAGGATCCTGTGTGTCGAACGCTCACATAGCCGGTGCAGCAATCAAGATCGCGAGCATCTTTGCAAAACGCCCGCTCCGGGGCAACTACGAGGAGATCGCAGATTACGTGTACAACCGTGTCGGGGCGGTCGGGGTTGCCTGGGGAGCCATGTCCCAGAAAGCGGCCTCCATTGCTGCGGGATTCTGGCGCCTCGGCATCCCGGTCGTTGTCGGCCCGCACGGTACCAAGTACCGGCGGATGCTCCTTGGCAGATCTGACAGATCAGAGGACTGGTCCGTGTACGATGCCCGCAATGGTGAGAAGGTCTGTACCGGTCCTGTTCCGGAACATCTCTTCTTTGCCGCAGAAACCAAGGAGGAGGCAATGGTCATGGTGGCAAAACTGACCATGCGTCCCAATGACACGGGCAAGGGAAGGGCAAACAAACTTGCCAACTATATTGACCTTCACAAACGGCTTGTCGGGGGCATCCCTCCCGATCTCCACCTCTTTGTGAGGAACCCTGCCGATATCCCCCTCACGCTGAAAGATGAAGTCATCCGTCACCTGGAACAGCACCCTGACTGGAAGGAGCAGCCGATTCCCGACCCAACGCTCCTTCCCCGGCTCATCCACGCAAAGAGGGTGTGAGTTCTCATGCCGCTGAGCGAGTCCTGGCTCACCGCAGAGATCCCGGGGCCAAAGAAGGCGTCCCTGATCATCAAACCCGATATTGCGGATGCTATCATCCACCGTGCAAAACACCCGATCATGATCGTGGGCCATGGGATTGTCGAATATGATGTTGAAGGACTCAAACTGATAGATTATCTCATTGAACTTGCAACCAAGGCAACTATCCCGGTCGTTGTTACCGCCAGCACAAACCGTGAATTCCTGAACCGGGGATTCAGTCCGGTTGCCCTGATGCCCGCGGTGGATATCGGAAACCGTCTGACGGATCCCAAATGGAAAGGAATCGATGGTAAAGGGTCCTATGATCTCGCCATCTTTGTCGGTCTGCCATACTACATGGAATGGACCATCTTGTCCGGCCTCAAGCATTTCGCACCGGCATTAAAGACCATGACGCTCGACTGCGTGTACCAGCCCAATGCAAGCTGGTCGTTCCCAAACAGTACTATCAAGGACTGGATCGTGAACCTCAAGGGCATTGTTGAAGGGCTGGGGGACTAGAGCCGGAGCCAATCATGTTCGAACAGATTCCTGTCGAAGTCGGGCTTGTCCACGAAGGCGAACGTGTCCGGAAAAATGACATGCAGGTTGAGCTGGGCGGACCTGCCGAAGCGGAGAAATGCGAGCTTGTCCGCGTCCGCAAAGCCGAGACGATCACTGATGGAGAGATCGCGATCATCGGCCCGGATATCAGCACTATGGAAGAGGGGAAACATTACCCCCTTGGCATCCTGGTGGAGATCGCCGGTCCGAAAGTCGAACCGGATCTCGAGGGAGTTATCGAACGGCGGATCCATGAATATTCCAACTACATCGAGGGCTTTATGCACCTCAACCAGAGGTACGATATCTGGATCAGGCTCTCGAAAAAGTCTTATAAAAAAGGACTGAACTCGTTCCGGTTTATCGGGAAGGTCATGCTCGAACTGTTCCGGAACGAGCTCCCCATCCTTGAGAAGGTTCAGATCACGTTCATCACCGATCCGGAAAAGCTGAAACCCTTGTACAGGGAGGCCCTTGAACAGTATGAAGCACGGGATGCCCGGGCCCGCGGACTCCTGGACGGGGATGTTGATGTCTTCTACGGCTGTGCGCTCTGCCAGTCCTTTGCCCCCACCCACATCTGCGTTATCACCCCTCAGCGGTATGCGAACTGCGGCGCCATCAGCTGGTTTGACGGACGTGCCGCTGCCGGAATCGACCCGAAAGGACCGATCTATACCATCGAGAAAGGCGAGTGTCTTGATCCTGAGAAAGGCGAATATACCGGAGTGAACGAGAGCGCGAAAAAACGATCCATGGGCGAGATCAGCCGCGTATTCCTGTATTCCGCGTTCGGGTATCCCCACACGTCCTGCGGGTGTTTTGAAGGGATTGCATTTTACATACCGGAAGCCGATGGTTTCGGGATTGTTCTCCGTGGGTTCCGTGACCTTACGGTGAACGGTCTTGCCTTCTCCACCATGGCGGACTCAACGGCAGGAGGACGGCAGGTTGACGGGTTCCATGGCATATCGATCGAGTACATGCGTTCGTCCCTGTTCATGCATGCTGATGGCGGGTATAACCGGGTGGTCTGGATGCCGGCCGAGACAAAGGAACGGCTCAGGGATTTTATTCCCGCGTCTGTCTGTCCCGCAATCGCTACGGAAAAGGATGTAAAAACCATACCGGAACTGAAACATTTTTTAACAACCCATAACCACCCGGTTGTCCAGCGGTGGACATCCGAAGAGGAGACTCCCCCAAAACCCGGCAACAGTCCGCCGGTCTTCTCTGCAGGGGATATCCCGATCACAACCGGAGGTTTCCGGATCATCCTGAAGAATGCCAGGATCACCGCGGAAAAAGTGATCATCCTGCCGGTCAAAGCCCCGGAACCAGGCGGAGGTGAGCATCGTGGCAAAAAAAAGTAAAGAGCGGCAGGACCCGGCTGACGGAGCGGACGTGCTCTCGCTCGCTCCCCGGATCCTCGAGCTCCTGGAAGGCGTGCAGCAGCTGGAACTTGAAAACTTCTCTATGGAGATCGGCGATCTTGACCTGTTCATCCCATCGCAACAGTATTCCCTTCCGGGGCTGTCTCCCACCAGGACCCCGACCCTGCAACAAAAACCCATGGAGCTTGTTCGCGAATCGTATCATCCCCACACCGCCAGCTATGTCGGCCATATCCGGGAGGTGACACTCGGGGCAACAAAAGCGGATGGCGGGAGCCGGGCAAGGACCGTTACCATTGGCGGGTCAACAGCACCGGCCTATGCAGATATCCTGATTCCCCCGGTTCACCCACCTGCACTTTCCCTTGATGTCTTTGATATGCCGATCACCCTTCCCCGGGTGCTCAGGGAGCATGTTGCCGATGTTCTGGATGATCCTGCTGAATGGGCCCGGATGAATGTGAAAAAATTCGGTGCCGATATCATCACGATCCACCTGATGAGCACCGACCCGCTGATCAAGGATACCTCACCCCGGCAGGCAGCCAGGACCGTGGAGGAGATCCTCCAGGCAGTGGATGTCCCGGTCATCGTCGGTGGCTGCGGCGACCCGAAGAAGGATGCCTCGGTCTTTACCGAGGTGGCCGCAATGGCAGCCGGTGAACGGCTCCTTTTGAATTCGGTCACGCTCGATATGGCCGAAGCCAAAACTCTTGGAACCGTTGCCGCGGCTGCCCGCGATAACGGCCATCTCCTGCTCGCTTTTACCGGCCTCGAACTGAACAATGCAAAGGAGCTCAACCGGCGTTTGTATGAGTACATTCCCCCGGAACAGATCGTGATGGACCTGACAACCGTTGCGCTCGGCTATGGTCTTGAGTATTCTTTTACCATCCATGAGCGTGCCCGGTATGCTGCCCTGATGGGGGATACCGAACTTGCCCACCCGGTCATCTCTGCGGCAACGAATGCATGGGCTGCCCGGGAAGCGTGGATGGCCATGTCCCCTGAATATGGTTCCCGGGAACTCCGTGGTCCTGTCTGGGAGACACTCAACGCCATAACCCTGCTCCTGGCCGGCGTTGACCTTTTCATGATGATGCACCCGGCAGCTGTGCTGACCTTAAAAGACATCATTCACCGGTTGGGGAGCCGGGGAGCAGTTGCTGCATCGCCGGCACATGACTGGGTAGGTGCGAGGATATCATGACGGTTATGACGACCTCCTCAATGCCGCGGAAAAAGGGGATCCGTGAGATCAGCCCGATAGATGTCTACAAGCTGCTCCCGAAGACCAACTGCCAGGAGTGCCACGAGTCCAACTGCATGGCATTTGCTACCAAGCTCGTGAACGGGGAGCTGGTGCTCACAGACTGCCCGCCGCTCTTCACGGGTGAGTACCAGGACGCCCGCGATGCCCTTTTGCACCTTCTCGCCCCCCCGGTAAGGGCTGTCACGTTCGGTTCCGGGGCACAGCAGTGCACCATTGGCGGAAAACATGTCCTGCAGCGTCACGAGTTCACGTACCACAACCCGACAGCAATTGCCATTGATGTGGATGACCTGATGCCGGAAGAGGAGCTGCGGGCCCGGATCAACAGGATCGGGCAGTTTACCTACAATTATATCGGCCGGAACCTGAGTCTGAATGCGGTTGCGATCCGGTCGATATCGGGAGATCCGTCCGCCTTTGGCAGGGCTGCAAAGGCTGTTGCCGGTTCAACCGGCCTTCCCATCATCCTTTGCTCGACGGACCCTGTGGTTATCAGGGCCGGTCTGGCAGAGACCAGAGACCGCCGGCCCCTCCTCTATGCAGCTACGGAAAAGAACTGGAAGGAGATGGCCGACCTCGCGCTTGCTTTCCACGTTCCGCTCGTTGTCCGTACAAACGGGGATCTTTCGCTCCTGCGCACCCTTATCAGAACCCTGAACTCCTGCGGTCTTGCCGACCTGGTTCTGGACCCCGGAACCCTTGCGGAAGACGGCCTTTTTGAGACCATTCATGCATTCACCGCCATCCGGACGGCAGCCTGCCGGGATTTTGATGAACTCTTCGGACACCCGCTCCTGGGAGTGCCGCTGGCTGTCTGGACCGGCGGGGAGATCTCCATGGATGTGCTGAAATGGCGCGAGGCTGTTACCGCGTCTATGCTCCTTTCCCGGTACGCCGATATCCTCATCATGCACAGCCTCGATGGATGGGTGCTCCTGCCCCAGCTTATCTGGCGCTTTAACCTGTATACAGACCCGAGAAAACCGGTATCCGTGGAATCCGGAATACGGATATTCGGCAAGCCGGATAAAAATTCGCCCGTCCTCATCACAACCAATTATGCACTCACGTTCTTTACCGTAGAGTCCGATATCAAGGCCGCGAACCTCGACTGTTTCCTGCTTGTGGTGGATTCCGGAGGACTGAGTGTCGAGAGCGCGGTTGCCGGCAGGTACTTCTCAGCCGACTCAATCGTGACCGCTCTGAAAGACATGCAGGCTGAAACTCTCGTGAACCACCGGATCCTTATCATCCCGGGCCTTGCAGCCCGTCTGAGCGGGGAGACCGAAGAGGCTACCGGCTGGAAGATCCTTGTCGGACCAAAGGATTCATCCGGCCTCCCGCAGTATCTCAAAGAGCACTGGCCTCCCCGGTCCGATACGGCCTGAAAAAAAACCGGACATTCCTACCATGCCCCTCTGTCTGAAACCATTGTTCCATCATCACCCCAACGAGGCAGGGAATGCCTGATACCGCCCGTGTGCTCTTCCATCCCGTGAATAAAACCGTTACGGTACCCGTGAATTCAACGGTTCTTGAGGCCATCCGCCAGGCAGAACTCCCATTTGAAAGCATCTGCGGGGGAAAAGGGGAATGCAACAAGTGCAAGGTAATCTTCCTTTCCGGATCCAGTACGGCTGGATCCCCGTTGAGTACCCGTGGGCTTTCACCAGATGAGATTGAACGTCACTATTGCCGTGCCTGCCAGACGATTATTACCGGCAACTGTGAATTTGCCCTTCCGGTCGAGAGCCGTATTGACAGCCCCCGTATTCTCCAGTCCTGCTTGACTCCCCGTGCAGCCGGTTCTCCGGTCGTTGCCAACTATCTTTTGCACCC
>JAKLGN010000057.1 GCA_022710665.1 Methanoregula sp.
GCTCAAGCTTGCCCAGAGTACCCTCTTCCGTCTCGGGGGGAGGATCGAAGCAGAGTTTGCCGGCATCCAGTCCGTTTGTGCCGATGCCTGTGCCCAGACGTACCTCAACGGGAAGGTGAACTTCTCGCTCGGCTGCGACGGGTCCCGGAAGTTCTCCGGCATCGAGGACGGTGAGATGGTCATGGGCATCCCGGCAGAGATCCTGCCGGAGATCGCTGAGGCCCTTTCCGTCGTTGCAGCAGCCCCGGGATCGAAAGCCGGGGGGAAATAAGCTGCTGGTGAAACGACAATCTGAGATCTGAAAAACGCTCATTTTTTTTTAAAAAAAAGTTCAGAGAAGTTTTGCCCCGGCGGTCGGTCCGGGCTTGCACTCGAAGACTTCCGTGATCTTCACGATGACAAGCGACCGTGCGGGAAGTTCAGGCCTCTTCCGGTTGACATTCGCCTTCATGTCGTCGTACTCCTTTCCGCTCGTCTTTATGGAGGTCACGCCCTTGATCTGGAAGCAGCCCTTGATCTCAGGTCCCCAGATATAGATGGCAATCTTCGGGTTGGTCCTGAGGTTGGACATGGTCTTGTTCATGAAATTATCCGTTATCCAGATGGTATCATCGTTGACGAGCTCGACCATTGCGAGGGGTACAACGTTCGGAATCCCGTCCTTTGACGCAGTGGCAATCGAAAATACCTTCATCTTGGAAAATGCCTCTTTCATGTCAGCGGTTAATTTCACCATGGTCTTTTCACCTATCTTCCCAATGGGATTTCACCATGATATACTTTAGTGTCTTAAGTGTCTCTTCCGCGAAAACAGTACTTTTTAAAAAACCAGCGTCTGCACGCCGGAAATTTCTGTATACCCTTGGCCTGATTTTAAGGAAGTGTCTCCCCAAACGTTTCTCTTATCATGCCGGCCGCGTAATCATAAAGCGTGATGCTAGAGCCGCCGGTAAAAAAGGTTCTCTACTGGTGTGAAGAGTGCAACGTCCCGCTGGTCGGAAAGACGTGTGCCTGCAAAAAAGAGGGGAAACGAATCGAACTCCTCCATCCCTACGATGTCCGCCCGGCTCTGGCGGCAGATACGGCCCTCATCCGCACGCTGATAACAGAGCGGTTCGGCAGCATCCCGCTCCAGAAAATTCTCCTCCTGAACAAGACCGGCGGGGTGGACCGGGCAGACCTCGTGATCATGAATGGAGAACGGCTCGGATGGCTGACGTTCGACCCGGTGACCCGTTCGTTCAGCATTGATATCGCACCTGAAGCCCTGCCGTTTTTCATCGGCCATGCCACGAAGGGTATCGTGGACCTTGACCGCGAAACGGGTATCCGCTCTGAGGGAGGTCGTGTTGGGGGGAAGCGGCTCGCACTCAAAACACAGGTACCTGAAGGGACGGTATTTGTAAAATACCGGCAGCGGTACGGCACCGGCATGGTCAGGGAAGGGTCAGTGAAGGTCAGGGAACTGGTCCCGGTCGTTCCCCGCACCCTGCCGGACCCGGGGTGGAAGGTCGCAGTTGAGAAGAACAGGTATCACTTAAAAAACCTTGAGCGGAACGCGATCCGGGCCATAAAGCAGCACCTCAAAGATCGCCCGACGGCAAACGTCTCGTTCTCCGGGGGAAAGGACAGCACGGCAGTTCTCCACATTGCCCGGAAAGCCGGCGTTACCAAGGCCTTCTTTATCGACACGGGCATCGAGTTTCCCGAAACCATCGATTTCGTCCGCTCGCAGGGTGTTGAGATTATCCGGAAGGGCGGCGACTTCTGGCAGGCTGCAGGGAAGGCAGGGCCTCCGGGGAAAGACAACCGCTGGTGCTGCAAGCTGTTGAAACTGCACCCGCTCAAGCTCTTTCTCGCTGATGCCGGTCCCTGCGTTACGGTGCAGGGCAACCGCTGGTATGAATCGTGGAACCGCGCCGGGCTTGACGAGACCAGCCAGAACCCGGCAAACCCCCTCCAGCTCAATATCTCACCGATCCGGAACTGGCGGGCGCTCGAGGTCTTCCTCTATCTCTGGTGGCAGGGCCTTCCCATTAACCCGCTCTACGACCGGGGACTTGAGCGGATAGGCTGTTTTCTCTGCCCCGCGATGCTGGAGAGCGAGTATGAGGCACTCAAGACAATCCTGCCGGCATCTGCAGAACGGTGGACAGCGTTCCTTGAATCATGGGCGGCAAAGAAAGGGTACCCCTCCGCGTTCTCATCGTGGGGGCTCTGGCGGTGGCGGGCTCTCCCGCCCAAGATGCGGGAGCTCTGCCGGCAGAAAGGGATCGCCGTTAATGATGACCATACCCTTAAGGCCGGGCCGGTACGCATAACCGGTGTAACGGCCAGAGAAACGGTTGATAATAAAGGAGAAATGATCATGGAACCAGCAGTGGAGAAGGGGGACGAAGGGAAATCAAAAGCAGGACTGACATTTTCCGTTCAGGACGTCCGCAGGGACTTTTCGATCCTCGGTGACATCATCTATCTTGACAATGCGGCAACGAGTTTTTCTCCGGAGCCGGTCATTGCGGCAATGAACGGCTTCGAGCATACCTACCGTGCCAACGTGGGACGGGGCATCCATCGTTTTACCCGGATCGCAAGCCAGCGTTACTGGCACGCCCACGAGAAGGTGGCGGGTTTTATCGGGGCAAAAGAGGGTATCACCGTTTTTACCAGGAACACTACTGAGGCAATCAACATGGTTGCAGCCGGGCTGCCGTGGAAGAAGGGTGACCGGGTGATCACGACAATCCTGGAGCATCACTCCAATCTCCTCCCGTGGCGAAACCTCAAAAAACAGGGCGTCGGTCTTGATGTTGTCGGAATAAACGCGGATTATTCCCTCGATCTTGCTGCAGTTGAAAAGGCACTCACTCCCGAAACAAAACTGGTAGCGGTTACCCATGCATCGAATGTCCTTGGTGTGGTCACGCCCGTAGAGGATATCGCCCGGATTTGCCACGACCATGGCGTCCTGCTTCTCGTTGACGGTGCCCAGTCAGTGCCGCACATGCCTGTCGATATATCCGGCATCGGCTGCGACTTTTTTGCGTTTTCGGGCCATAAGATGCTCGGCCCCACCGGTACAGGTGTCCTCTGGATGAAGAAGCCCGATCTGGAACCATCCCAGTTCGGCGGGGGTATGGTTGAAACCGTGACGGAGAACGGTTTTACCCCCGCTGAAGGGTACCAGAAGTATGAAGCCGGTACCCCCAACATCGCCGGGGGAATCGGACTCGGTGCAGCCGTGGACTACCTCACCGGCCTTGGTATGGAAAATATCCAAAGCCACGAGGAACGTCTTACCGGCCGTTTGATTGAGGGCTTACATAATATCAGAGGTGTGCATGTCTATGCGCCGGAACAACCTGCCAGCCGGATCGGTGTGGTCTCGTTCACGGTCGATAATTTCCACCCGCATGAGGTGGCCCAGCAGCTGGATGAGTCAGCCGATATCCTCGTCCGTTCCGGCCACCACTGCTGCCAGCCGCTTGTGGAACGGCTCGGGCTTCCGGAGGGTACGGTCCGGGCAAGCCTCAGCCTCTATAATACCGATGACGAGGTTGACATGCTGGTAGCGACCCTTGAGGAACTGACGCGGTAGGCTGTTACGAGCATACATGTTGCTGTCCAGAATCTCTTTTTTAATCTATCAGGATTCTCTTTTCCGGGGATATGGTTCTCCCCTCCCGCCCCACCAGTTCAGTGGGAGGGGCAGGGGGCATTGCGATGGGAGGATATGGGTTAACCGGTTTTTTTTGAATATCCTTAATCAATAATATTTCACTATTGCCTTATGGGGATGCCCCGATGACCTGGGTATGCTTTCATGCCCCCAAAAGCAGCAGAAATGTTCCGGGGTTTTTACCAGAATAAAAAATCCGGTACTGGAGAAAAAGTCTTGTTCTCCCCTTGATCGACCCCCCCCTTGCGCCATCCCTGCCCCCATCGGGGGGCGGAGGCGCATTGCGATAGGATTGTCCTCTTTTCTTACAGGATGTCACAAAAAACCTTCTGAAGTGATTATCGCAATGCGGGGGTTGCCACAGAGGCGGGGGCAGAGCGTGAGCGGAGCCCCAGGGAGCGTCTATCCGATGATTTCTCCAGAGCTAAAAATCCTTGCTACTGCACCGGAAACGGCGGCGGTTTAATGATTCTATCGTCCCATTAGTACCTGAAACAATCAAAACCACAGCAGGGAACCGGAGCACTGTCATGAAGACGCACCTTTATTCGGATCTCTTCGCACGCGTGCGGGAGAAACGGCCACTCGTCCACCATATCACGAACTACGTCACAGTCAATGACTGCGCGAACATCACGCTCTGTGCCGGGGGTTCCCCTGTCATGGCCGATGCCCCGGAAGAGGCAGCGGCGATGGCAGCGATTGCCAGCTCGCT
Source organism: Methanoregula sp. (assembly GCA_022710665.1). GTDB lineage: Archaea > Halobacteriota > Methanomicrobia > Methanomicrobiales > Methanospirillaceae > Methanoregula. Next base: position 4,395 of record JAKLGN010000057.1, read on the forward strand.
CGTTATTAACATCGGGACACTTCATGCGAGCCAGATCGAGTCCATGATCCTTGCCGGCAGGACGGCAAACGAGCGCAGTATCCCGGTCGTCCTCGACCCGGTCGGGGCAGGAGCCACCCGCTTCCGAACGGAGACCGCACAGCGGCTGCTCGAAGAACTTGAGATTACCGTTCTCAAGGGCAATCCCGGCGAGATCGGAATAATCGCCGGTGTGGAAGCGGAGGTGAGGGGCGTGGACTCGTGCGGAATGAGCGGGGATCCGCTCATGATAGCCCGCAGGCTTGCAAAGTCTCTCGGTATAACCGTGGCAGTCAGCGGTCCAACGGATATCGTGACGAACGGGAAGCAGACACTGCTCGTAGAGAACGGTCATACCCTGATGGGCAGCATCTCCGGCACCGGGTGCATGGCGGCATCCGTGACCGGCGCGTTCTGTGCAGTGTCGAAGGAACCGGTAACCGCTGCAGCCGCTGCCCTTGCGGCATTCGGTATTGCGGGTGAGAGGGCGGCGACTGTGGCGCACGGGCCATTCTCCTTCAGGATGGCACTGTTCGATGAACTCGCGAATCTGACCCCGCAGGACCTTGCTGCGGGTGCACGGATCCGTGCTCCCTGAATGATTGGGTATGAACTTCGACCTGTATGTTATTACGGACGAGACAATCGGTGGCGGGCGATCCCATGCGGAGATTGCACGCCTGGCGGTTCTTGGCGGTGCGGACAGCATCCAGCTCCGCGACAAGAGAAGGTCGTGTACCGGACTGACAGTTATCGGGCGCGAGATCGCGGAGATCACGAGAAAGGCAGGGGCAGTCTTCCTTATCAACGATCGGCTTGATGTTGCAATGGCCTGCGGTGCGGATGGTGTGCATCTTGGTCAGGATGATATGTCTGTCATCACCGCACGGCAGCTTGCTCCCCCCGGTTTTATCATCGGTGTCTCTGTCGGGAGTGTTGAAGAAGCTCAAGAAGCGGAAAGGGATAGCGCGGATTACCTTGCCCTCAGCCCGGTCTTCTCTTCGGCATCCAAGGATGATGCGGGGCCGGGTCATGGTCTTGAAACACTCCGGGATATCCGGCGGGCAGTATCGATTCCCGTGATCGCTATCGGCGGTATTAACCGGAAAAACGTACGGGACGTGATCGAGGCCGGGGCGGACGGTATTGCCGTTATCTCGGCGGTAGTCGCCAGTCCGGACATCACGGCTGCTGCCCGGGAGCTCAGGGAGCTTGTACGGGAATCCAAAAGGAGCGTGGGAAGGTGAGTGCGGATCTGGAACCACGATTCATTCCATGTGTGTTTTGCAAAGCTCGACCTGATCAGGATGTTATCCTTAAGAGACAGGCTGTGCCCAAAGATCGTTGAACTCGGCGGGGGAATACAGGCGGACATCGCAACCGGGACCCGCTATTACTTCAGCCTGGCCGGAACATCCAAAAAGGCGGTTATGGCGCGGGTGAGCAGAAGATCCAGGACACTTTGACCGGTATTACGCCCATTAAAGTCGAGGACCGGATCTGTGGAATACTCCACGGTATGGAATTTACGGGATCTATACCTCATCCGCTTCAGGAAATGCGGAAAAATACACGGCTGATCAGAAAAAAACCGATCTGTAGGTGTATGTTCTTTCTGATGGCATGGTATCCAAATGGATCCCTTTTCCATATCCCTACGACCGGTACCGGCCGGCACTTGGTTGAAACCCCAGGATGATCTTTATCCGTCCCCATCATCCTCATTGTCAGATATGGTATCAACAATATCTTATGGAATATGGCAGGGTACAGGTATGTGTTAATCCTGCAGCCCGATAGAATCTGGCAGGTATTTGGATAGCCTGACGGAAAATTAAAAGATGTGCAAACCGATGGTCAGAACCGGATTCATTGATTATTTTTCAGCCGAGGAAAAAATAAAAAATATCCGCTCTGGAGAAAAACGTTTTTTCTCCCGATGTTCGACTCCCGTAGGTCAGCCCTGCCCCCTTCAGGGAAGGGGCGCATTGCGACAGTATAGTACTCTTTCCACCGGAAAAATCGCAAAATACCTTCTGAATGATTATCGCGATGCGGGGGCTGCCCACAGCGGCGGGCGCAGAGTGTGAACGGAAGCCCAAGGGAGCGTCTAAACGATGATTTCCTATGAAAATTGCATTGAACAGATGTGATTTTTGGGATTTTTCACGTTCTCAATTATTTGTGATCAACGTCGCCGCCCCCGAGGGGGTGTCCCCGCGGCGGATCAATAACCTTGAGCACAAAAAAACACGGAACAGCCCTGCCGTGCCCCGCGAGGGGCTTTGGGGCAGGGATCCCTCACATCTGCAATTTTCATGGTTCCGATGTGACCCCGGAACGTTCATGCCCGTTTCATCTGAGTTAAAATATCCTTAATAGCCACCCATGCCCGGGGGCATACCGCCCATACCCCCGGGTGGCATGCCGGCGCCGGGTCCTGCTGCCTTCGATGAGGCAATAATATCATCGATACGCAGGATCAACACTGAAGCTTCTGTTGCGCTGGAAACTGCCTGGGTCTTAACCCGGAGCGGTTCGACAACCCCGGCCTTCAGCATATCTGCAGGTTTCTTGGTATCGGCATCGACGCCGTAATTCTTTTTGCCGGCTGCGTGTGCAGCCCGCATATCCACAAGCATATTAATCGCATCGAGCCCGGCATTTTCGGCAAGCGTCCGCGGGATGATCTCCATTGCTGCTGCAAATGCCTCAATAGCAAGCTGGGCACGACCCCCAACCGTAGCAGCATACTCCCGGAGTTGGAGCGAGAGCTCGGTTTCGGGAGCTCCACCGCCGGCAACGATCTTCTTTCCTTCGATAACAACGGAAACGACCATCAGGGCATCATGCATGGCGCGTTCAAGTTCTTCGACAACGTGCTCTGTTCCGCCGCGGACAACAATTGAAACCGCCTTGGGATTTTTACATTTCGAGACATAAATCATCTCGTCGCCCGAGACCTTGCGTTCCTCGACAAGTCCGGCATAGCCAAGATCATTTGGTGTGATCGTATCTATGCTGTTGACAATGGTAGCCCCGGTTGCCCGTGCAAGGTTCTCGGAGTCACTCTTCTTCACGCGGCGAACGGCAAGGATGCCGGCCTTTGCCAGATAGTGCAGCGAAACATCATCGATACCCTTCTGGCAGAAGAGGACAGTCGCCCCGCTTTTTGTGACTTTGTCCACCATTACACGGACCATGTGCTCCTCTTCATCAAGGAATGCCTGTGCCTGACCGGGCGTGGAAATATTGATCTTCGCGTTCACTTCTGTCTTCTTGAACT
>JAKLGN010000058.1 GCA_022710665.1 Methanoregula sp.
TTTCTGATTATACCTGTAAAATAGCTCCCGTTCCCCGCTACACAGGAATATCGCATCTGCCCCAAAAATCCCCCCTTGAGGGGGAGATACCCTGACAGAGGGGGGCATCGAACCGGAAATCCCAAAGAGTAAAAAAACCACTACAGTCATTGACAGGCACTAAAATGTGCTCTGTAGAAACGGGCATGAACATTCAGAGTTCACCGGAACCATAAAAATTGCAGATATCAGGGCTCCCCGCGTCAGGGCACCTCTCGGGTCACGGCAGGGCAGATCCGAATTTTTCTTTTTACGCTCAAGGTAATTGATCTGCCGCGGGGGCGCCACGTCGGGAGTAGGTGGCGTTGATTACAAATAATTGAGAACGTGAAAAATCCGAAAAAACAACGTGTGATTAATACAATTTTCATACGAAATCATTGGATAGACGCTCCCATGGGCATTTGCTCACGCTTGAGCCCACGCATTGCGATAATCACTGAAGAAGGTTATTTGCGATTTCTCCGGTGAATAGAGGATAATCCTATCGCAATGCGCCCCCGCCCCGAAAGAGGCAGGGGTGGCGCAAGGGAGTCGATCATGGGAAAAAATGAGGTTTTCTCCAAGGTCAAAAAAAATTTACCCTAAATAGCCTGACTGCGGGAAAAAATTTATTTTTTCAGCAGCCATACAAGAAGAGCCTTCTGGGCATGCAGGCGGTTCTCTGCCTCATCCCAGACAAGGCTCTGGCCGCCTTCCATCACTTCATCAGAAATTTCCTGACCCCGGTGCGCAGGCAGGCAGTGGAGCACTCTCGCTCCTTTGGAGGCAAGGCGCAGGAGGGGGGCATCAACAGTGTATTGTTCGAAGACCTTCAGACGCACCTCGCGTTCCTTGTCATCGCCCATGGAGATCCAGGTATCAGTGATGATAACGTCCGCATCCTTCACCGCTGCTTCCGGCTTCCTGACAAGTTTCACGTGTCCGCCAAGCGACCGGGCTTTTTTCACGATCGTCTCTTCGGGTTCATACCCCTTTGGCGTTGCGACCGTAACGTCATAGCCGGTCAGGACCGTGGAGAGGATCAGGGAGTTGCATACATTGTTGCCATCACCCACCCACGCAACGTTCAGGTCGCTAATCGATCCGAAGTGCTCCTTCATGGTCATGATATCAGCCAGCAGCTGGCAGGGATGTTCGAGATCCGAGAGCCCGTTGATGACGGGAATAGTTGCATACTCCGCGAATTCCTCGATCGTGCTGTGTTTGTATGCCCGGATCATAATAGCTGACACATACCGGGATGCAGCCCTTGCGGTATCCCTTATCTCCTCACCGCGCCAGATTTGCATGTCCCGGGCATTGAGGAAAAGAGCATGCCCGCCCAGCTCATTCATACCCACTTCGAACGATATGTGAGTACGGGTTGAGGCTTTCTCAAATATCATGGCTAACGTTTTTCCAGCCAGGAGTTCATGGGCAACACCTGCTTTTTTCTGCCGTTTCAGTTTCTCGGCCTCTGCAAGGATCCCTTCAAGCTCAGCCCGGCTTATGTCGAGAATGGAGATAAAATCTTTTTTCATAGCAACTCCTTCATGTGGGCGATACGCCGTTCCAGCAGGGCACGGGTGCCGATATCCTGCCGGTACCTCACGGCACCTTTTACACCTGACGCGGCCTGCTCTGCAGTTCGTTCAGCAACCTCAAGCGTTTCACCCAGACCAACATACGCAAGTGTCCGAGAAGTCTGGGTCAAAAACGAACCAGATGCTTTTTTCTCCACATTGGCGTAATAGAGCACGGCCGGGTGGTTTTTCGGGAGCGTGATGGGATCACCGGCATGGGGTGCATCCGGGTATCCTTCCGGTACGAGGTATTTGCAGACCGTTGCAAGGGGTTCAAAGCTCACATGCGATGATGCGAGCGACCCCTCTGAAATCCTGCAGACGATCTCCGACAGGTCAGAAGAGAGGATGGAGAGGACATTCATTGCTTCCGGATCACCAAACCGGGCATTGAACTCGATCACTTTCGGGCCTTGTGCTGTATTCATGAACTGGCCGTAGAGAATACCCTTGTAGGGACTCTCAGCACGTTCCATGGCAGCGACAACCGACTGCATGATGGCAAGAGACCTTAAAAAAACCCTCTCCGATACAAAGGGGAGTATGTGGTCCGGCATCGAGTACGACCCCATCCCGCCGGTATTCGGGCCGGTGTCTCCATCGAATGCCCGCTTGTGATCCTGGACAAGGGGCATGGGAACCAGATGGTTGCCGTCAACAAAAGCCTGCAGGGTGAATTCTTCGCCGAGCAACCGTTCTTCCAGCACCACTTCGCCGTTCAGGGACCTTGCATAGGCAATCGCACCTGCACGGTCAACCTGTTCACCCATAATGCGGACACCTTTTCCACCGGTGAGACCGATCGGCTTGACTACGAGATCTCCATCATACTCCTCGATGAAATTGACAGCTTCTGCTGCTGAATGAAATACCCGATAGAGAGGACAACCGTCAAGCTGGTTTATGTCCATCATCTGCCGGCAGAATGCTTTATCGGTTTCCAGACGGGCAGCTGCTTTTGTCGGGCCAATACACGGGATACCAGCGGATTCGAGGGCATCGACAATGCCGGCCTCAAGGGGGGCTTCCGGACCGATAAATGCATATTCCACCCCTTCCTCGCGTGCAAAACCGACTGCATTTTTTACATCGGTTTCCCTGCAGATATGAACCTTTTTTGCAACAGCATCGATACCGGGATTGCGCCGGATCATAACGGAATAGATCTCAGTATCTGGATTGCGGCTGAGAGCAGATGCTATAGCGTGCTCGCGTCCTCCCCCGCCCACAACGAGTATCTTCATTATCCCTCCTATTAGACGTATGCCCTAAAAATCTCTGCTTTTTAAAAGTTCGCTGACCCGGACAAGAGGGATGACCTCCACACCGTGTTCCAGGAGCATCTGCCCGGCTCCCTGTTCCCGGTCAACAACGGTGACAACACGGTCAGCCCGTCCTCCGGCCGACCGAAGGGTCTGTATACCATACAGCGCTGATCCCCCCGACGTAGTGACATCCTCAATAAGGAGAACATTTTTCCCGCGGATATTGCCGATAATGAGGTCTTTTTTTCCATGCGCCTTTTCAGAGGAGCGGATAATGGCATAGGGTTTTTTACTGACCAGCGAAACGGCAACGGCAAGGGGGACACCTCCGACAGCCACACCAGCAATCACATCAAACTCATACGATACCGCGACTTCTGCTGCAACTGCTGACAGGAGATCCGGGTGGGTGACCGCGGATTTCACATCGATATAGTAGGTACTCTTCATACCGGATGCCAGCGTGAATTCCCCGAACTCGATTGCCTTGTACCTGACCAGTAACTCTCTGAGGGTGGCTGTCACCAGGGGACCTCCTTGACTTTTAAAAGATATCCGACAAGGTTGGTTGCCCGGTGCAGAATTGGAGTAATGAAGAGAATGACAAGAAATATGGGGAGCGTGACTGTTCCAAAGAGCCAGGCAGGATCACCAATGAGCAGGAGGAGGAATGCCCCCGCAACAAGATCGTACTGGTCAGCGATCGGCCATTTCGTTCCCCGTTCTTTCCCATACCTGCGTTTAAAGAAGCTCTTGACCAGGTCCCCGAGAAGGGCTCCCGTGGCCAGCAGAGTGACAGACAGGAAGGTATGCTCAGGCAGACCTTCCTGCAGAAAGCTGCTGGAAAGCCAGATAAGGATTATACCGGTGATGATGCCCGCAAGAATCCCGATGATCAGGCCCCGATATGTTTTTCCGTCGCCAAAGATACGCCTGCCGTCGGAAAAATTCCTGCCGAGATCTATGGGGGTTCCTCCCCCGAATAATGCTGCAGCCGGGTTTGGTATGTATGCAGGAAGCATGATCCAGAGGGCCCCGATCAATGGTATTATCAGAAACTCAATACTAATAATGTAGCACTCCAATACCTGTAATAAAGAGCAGATGCTAACATTAAGGTTACTAAATTACTGAAATTTTTTTTATCCTCCGTGGGTGTATGTTGATGCTGATAAAAAGGACCCGCAGTCTCTGCCCTGCCTGCAACATCGCGCTCGATGCTGAGATTGTTGAAGAGGAGGGAAAGATCTGGCTGAAACGGATTTGCCCGGACCATGGGGTTTTCCGGAACCTGTACTGGTCAGATGCGGTATTGTATCACCGGTTCGACAAGTATAATGCCTTGGGTGATGGTATCGCAAATCCCCAGAATACCACCGCATCTCCCGATAGCTGTCCTGCTGCCTGTGGTTTATGCACCAACCACCATTCCGAAACGCTCCTGGCTAATATCGATCTCACCAACCGGTGCAACCTTGACTGTGACTTCTGTTTTGCCAATGCACGCGCCTGCGGGTTTATCTATGAACCGGATTTCGACGAAGTTGTCGCGATGCTGAAACTTCTGAGGTCCCAACGGCCGGTCCCTGCCCCGGCGGTCCAGTTCTCCGGTGGCGAACCGACAATGAGGGATGATCTCCTCGATATCATCAGGAAGGCAAAAGAGCTTGGTTTCCCGCAGGTCCAGGTAGCATCGAATGGCATCAAGCTGGCAAATGACCCTGACTTTGCACAGAAACTGAAGGATACCGGGCTGAACACGATATACCTCCACTTTGACGGGATCTCGAAGGAGACCAACCCGTATTTAACATTGCACCTGAAAGCGATTGAAAACTTAAAGCGCGTCCGTCTCGGCGTTGTTCTCGTTCCGACAGTAATCCGGGGCCGCAATGATCACGAGCTCGGCGACATCATCCGCTTCGCTGCCGCTAATATCTCCGTGATTCGTGGCGTAAACTTCCAGCCGGTCGCGTTTACCGGGGCAGCAGGCGATGATGATATCAATAAATCACGGATCACCATTCCTGATGTGCTCGGGAAGATAGAAGACCAGATGCCGGGGATACTCAGAAAAGATGATTTTTACCCGGTCCCCTGCGTCCTGCCATTTTCAGATCTTGTCGAGGCATACACGGGTAAACCGCAGGTCCGCTTCACTGCCCACCAGCACTGCGGCGCAGCAACGTATGTATTCGTGCAGGAAGACAGCCTGGTACCTGTTAACCGGATGCTGAACGTTGACGCGTTCTTCAACACGGTCGAACAGATGGCAGAGAGCCTGAAAAAAGGCGGGACTCTCAACAAGTACAAGACACTCCTCGAAGGTGTGAAGAACATGCATGATTCGGTAAGGCAGGGTGAGCAGGGTGCGACGACCGAATTCTGGAAGATCATCGGAAAGACCCTTATCAGCCAGAACTTCGAGTCATTGCGGGAATTCCACTGGAATGCTCTTTTTATCGGTACTATGCATTTCATGGACCGGTATAACTACGATCTTGAGAGGGTCAGCCGCTGCTGCATCCACTATGCTACACCGGACGGAAAACTGATCCCCTTCTGCACCTATAACAGCGGGCCGGTATACCGGGAGCAAATATGGAAGAGATTTGCAAAGGTGCCGGAGAAATAGGGATCCCTATTTGAATTCTATCAAGGGAACGGCAGCTCGATCTTCCTGCCGTGCTGCATCGCGATCTTCGCAATGGCGAGATCCTGAATGGCTAGTCCTGTCGAATCAAAGATGGTGATCGCATCCTCACCTGAACGCCGCTTCTTCCCGATCACAACCTCCCCGAGGGTCCCGGCTATCTCATCTGCCCGGTATAGTCCCGTGCGAATCGGAACATTGATCTCTCCGGAATGAATTGCCTGGAAAGGATCGTCCACAAAGACCTGTCCGCGCCGGAGCAGGGCCGGGTCCAGTTCCTCCTTACCAGGAGCATCCGCCCCGATTGCGTTGATATGAGTGCCTTCATGGATCCACTCGCTCCTGATGATAGGGCTCGTTGAAGGGGTTGTGGTCACAAGCACATCGCAGTCGCAGGTCTTTTCGATAGGTAATGCCAGGCACGGGAATTCCATAAAACGGTCGGCAAACTTCCTGACATGCTGCGGGTCACGCCCCCAGATCCTGACCTGCCGTATCTTCAGTTCTTTCGAAATGGCCGCAACCTGCGCCTCTGCCTGTCGACCGGTCCCGATCACTCCCAGCACAACCTCTTTTTTCGGGCTGAGGTATTTTGCGGCAACGGCACCTGCCGCACCGGTTCTCATATCCGTCAGACGGGTTGCATTGATGACTGCAAGAGGTTGACCCGTGACAAGATCCAGAATGATGGTAAGCGCCATGACCGTCGGGAGCCCGGACCGGGGATTTTTCGGGTGAACATTCACAACTTTTACTCCGGCAATTGAAAGCGATGGGAGGTAGGCAGGCATGGTACGGAAATCTCCTTCCGGCAGGGTAATGTAAACCTTCGGGGGCATCTGGACAAGGCCTTTCCCGTGATCCGCAAATGCTGATTCCATGCTCAGGTTTACCTGCCCGAGATCGAGACCCATATCAGTATCCGTGAAATACTGCATGAGCGAAGATCCTTGCTCATCGGTCATTAACGTATCTAAAAACAGAGATTGATCGGAAACTTCGATATTGACGGCGGACTGTATTATGAATAGTCCATTTCTTTTAATGTCTTGTCAGCCAGCTCCTTCATGCGTGCCGAGATCCTGCTCGAAGACGAATAATCCACATCTTTCATGGCATTGGCGATTTCGGTACCAAGTACGAAGATTGCGTACTTATGTTCCATCTTGCTCTTATGCTGCTGGGACGGAGTGATCTTCAGTGCATTGTACTGGCTGAACTTGAGGTCTGGATTGATCTCTTCAAAATAATCTTTTACGTCTGACAACATCTGGTGAAGGTTGATCAGTTCGTCTTTATGCATATTGTCCCTCCGGTGGGTACCGTGGTTTTATCCAGCATAAATAAATTTGCGTAAGGGAGGTTATGACCCCATTTTCATGAGCCGGATTGCCAGCGGGCGTTTAATTATTCCCTTGAAATCCCGGGCTGCCACGTAGGCGAGCCCTTTCCCGACCAAACGGTCGAGCAATTTCTGATCCACGGGGCGGTCGACCACAAGACCCTGCGCCGGGGGGTCAAGCGTCTCGATTGCCTTCTCGACCTCATCAGAACGCAGTTCCTTGACCACCGTTAAATCATCTGCAAGGAAACGCGCCAGGTTCCGGCCTTTTACATCCTCGATGTGATCCTGCAGGGTCAGCGGCCCTTTCCGGGCGTCCCGAGGGTTTTTTGCGGCCGCTCCGTGTTTTGCCTTTTTTTCATGCCCATCATGCTCCTCAGATCCTGCTCGCGCAGCCTTCAGATCTGTTCGGAGTTCCGCCGAATCCTCAAAATACTGGTCGCGCACATACTCGACCGGGACCTTGTTCCGCAGGGTCTTTATGACCTCTTTCCTTGTCATGTCCTCAACGCTCTTTCCCCGCGGCGAGAAGGCAACAAAATCGATATCCGCAACCTGCAGGAGTTCCCGGAGAATCAGCTCACCACCACGGTCCCCGTCAAAGAATGCAGTGGTGGTCTTTTTCTCGCACAGATCAATGACGGTCTTTGGGATATTGGTCCCCTCGACCGCAACGGCATTCTTGATCCCGTACCGCAGCAGATTCAGGACGTCCGCCCGTCCCTCAACGATTATGACCGCGTCAGAGTCGAGTACATTAGGGCCGGCGGGTGCTTTTTCCTCACCGATCGAACCGATCTTTTCTATCCTTAGGCTCTGGCGGAC
>JAKLGN010000059.1 GCA_022710665.1 Methanoregula sp.
GGATGTACATGGTGACGAAGAGCTTCTTTGTCAGCACCATAGCAGCCTCAACGGTCCCAATCATCCTCTACCTCCCGGGTGTATTCATCGGCTACCTCATTGTGCTGACCATAAAACTCCGCAAGTCCCCCTTCGACATCTCCACGTCGCACCATGCCCACCAGGAGATCGTCAAGGGGGTTACCACGGATTTCGCCGGCCCCAACTTCGCCAAGATCGAGATTGCCCACTGGTACGAGTACGTCTTCCTGCTGGGGGTCATCTGGCTCTTCTTTGCCTGGAACCCGCTCATTGCGGTAGCCGCGATCCTTGTCGCGTACTTCCTCGAGATCCTGATCGATAACACCATGTCCCGGGTAAAATGGCAGCTCATGCTCCGGACTGCGTGGATCATTGCCGGGACCCTCGGTATTGTCAATCTCGGGGTGTTATATTATCTCGGGATGGTGGTGGTGCCATGACCTACTTACAAAAATCCCCCTGGATTGTCCATTACAACGCATCATCGTGCAATGGCTGTGATATTGAGATACTCGCCGCCCTGACCCCGGTCTTCGATGTCGAACGGTTTGGGATCGTCAACACCGGCAATCCCAAGCATGCGGATATCCTGCTCTGTACGGGCAGCGTCAACGAGCGGAACAAGGTACCGTTAAAGAACGTGTACGACATGATACCGGAACCAAAAGTCGTGGTGGCGATCGGCATCTGCGCCGCATCGGGAGGCATCTTCCGCGAGTGTTACAATGTCCAGGGCGGGATTGACAAGATCATCCCGGTCGATGTCTGGGTGCCCGGGTGTGCGGCACGGCCGGAATCGATCATCGACGGCGTCGTGACCGCACTGGGGATCCTCGAACAGAAGCGGGCAAAGATGCTCGAGAAAGGAAGTGCGGGCAGCATAAAGGCGGGTGAGGCGGTATGACCGCTCAGGCACAGGCTACAACGATTATCGATGTCGGGAAACTGGTCGGCAGCGTGGAGCATTACCGGAATGAAGGCTACCGCCTCGTCCAGATCGGCTGCACGAAGGTAGGAGATACGTATGAGATCAACTACTCCTTTGACAAGGACTACCATTTTGAAAATATCCGGATTGTCGTCAGTGCCGATACCGAGGTCCCGAGCATCTCCGGCATGTACTGGAACTCGTTCATCTACGAGAACGAGATGCACGACCTCTTCGGCATCCAGGTCCGGGGCATGAACATCGATTTCAAGGGTACCCTGTTCCGGACGAGCGTGAAGTACCCGTTCAGCCAGCCGCCGGTCACCGTTACGAAGGGGGACAAGCCATGAGCAAACAGATTATTGTCCCGTTCGGGCCGCAGCACCCGGTCCTGCCGGAACCAATCCACCTCGACCTTGTGCTGGAAGACGAAACGGTCGTGGACGTGATCCCATCCATTGGGTACATCCACCGGGGTTTTGAAAAGCTCGTGGAGAAGCGCGAGTTTACCGAGTATGTCTATGTCGCAGAGCGGACCTGCGGGATCTGCAGTTTCGTCCATGGCGCCACCTACTGCGAGGGGATCGAGCAGATCATGAAGATCGATGTACCAGAGCGGGCGCAGTATCTCCGGGTAATCTGGTCAGAATTCTCCCGTCTGCACTCCCACCTCCTCTGGCTGGGGTGCTTTGCCGATTCGTTCGGGTTTGAGAACCTGTTCATGGGAGCCTGGAAGACGCGTGAGCGGGTCCTCGACTTCATGGAAGAGACGACCGGAGGCCGGGTCATCCAGGGCACCAGCAAGATAGGGGGTGTCCGTCGTGATATCAGCAGCGAGAGGCTGGATAAGATGGTAAAGGACCTGGATATTCTCGACCAGGAGATGAAGGAGCTGACCACCGTATTCCTGCACGACGATTCGGTCCGGCACCGGCTCAGGAATGTCGGGGTCATATCGAGGGAGGACGCGTACCACCTCGGGGCGGTCGGGCCGACGGCACGTGGGAGCGGTGTTGCCATCGATATGAGAAAGCTGGGGTATGGTGCCTATGACCGGCTCAATGTCCCGGTTATCACCGACAGCTGCGGGGACTGCCTGTCGCGCTGTACCGTAAGGGCAAAGGAGCTTTTCACGTCCACCGATCTCATACGGCAGGCAGTGAGTAAGATCCCTGACGGACCTGTCGAGGTGAAGGTCACGGGAGCGCCGGACGGGGAATACTTCACGCGGGCCGAGCAGCCCCGGGGAGAGCTGGTCCATTACCTCAAGGGGAACGGCAGCAAGTTCCTCGTGAGGTCAAGGATCCGGACGCCCACCCTGACCAATATCCCGCCGCTGATCAAAATGCTGCAGGGATGCGAGCTTGCCGATGTCCCGGTGATCGTATTGTCTATCGACCCCTGTATCAGCTGCACGGAGCGGTGAGCACCATGGCATTTTTTGAGATGGTAAGAACCGCGCTCAGGACGGTCCTGCAACAGCCGGTGACAATCCTCTACCCGGCACAGGCAGCAAAGAAGACCCCGATCTCGCGGGGACACGTGGTGCATGACGGGAGCAAATGCATCTCCTGCAGCATCTGCGTGAAGAAATGCCCGTCGCAGGCGATCATCCTGAACAAAGAGGCAAAGACCTGGCAGATCGACCGGTTCCGCTGCGTTGTCTGCAACTCCTGTGTCGATACCTGCCCCACAAAATGTCTCTCCATGGACACGCAGTACACGGCACCGGCAGCGGCAAAAGGGATTGAAACCTTCACGATTACCTACGTGAAACCGCCCAAGCCGGAAAAAAAGGATGAGCAAAAACCATAACTCTTTTCGTTTTCCCGTTGGGTTTGAATCACCCGGTATCAATAAAAAGCAGGATGTTTTTTTTAAAAAAACACGGAACTGCCACGCCGTGCCCCGCAAGGGGCCCTGAGGAGGGGAGCCCTCATATCAGCAATGTTCATGGTTATGGTGTGAGCCGATCCATTCATGTCCGGTTCTCCAGAAACTCATATTTTTTTAAAAAGAGAACAGACATTAATCCGCCGCGGGGGCGGCCGCAACAATCATAATCGGGAGTATGGGGCTCTCAAACCCCATCATTACATCTGAAAGAATTCGATTTTCATGGGAAATCATCGGACAAACGCTCCCGTTGGCTCCGCTGATGCTCTGCCCCCGTTGCTGTGGCAGATCCTGCATTGCGATATCCCGTACGAAAATTGGACAATTCTATCGCAATGGGCCATGAGCCCCCGATGGGGGCGGGGATAGCGCAAGGAGGGGCGATCATTTTGAGAAGAAGAGGTTTTCTCCAGAGCCAAAATGTTCTTTTGGGCACGGACACGTCTGAGGGCATTACCCCTGCCGCCGGGGCTTTCCCCGGTGTACTACCCTTAACCTGCGGGGTGTCCCCTAAACCCGGTACCCCGGCGGGGATTGGTGGTGCAGGAGGTGGGCGCCGTTTACGGGAGATGAAGTTCTCTCCTGTGAAAAAAATGAGGATTACTGCTTACGGATATATTCCCGGATCAGCCAGACCCCGACAATGATAACGGCAAGATAATAGACTGCTGAAGCGATGGGCACGAACTGATCCGAGATCCATGTCCTGATCAGCTCCTGGATCGTGAAATAGAGCTGGAATGCGGCGATCAACACGAACACCCCGATCAATATGTACGCCAGACCGATCCAGTCGGTCCCGGTTTTCTTCTCTACCGGTTTTTGAGCGGTTGTCACAGGTGTTTTCTGGGGGGGAATATAGAACGAATTCTCCGGGACTTCTGTGCTGCTGTTGTCTTCAGTCATCGTTTCCATCTCCTCACGTGTGTCAGGAGTGCAAGAGAACCCAGTGCGACAAGGATCAAGGGTATGGTAAAACCCGGAGATCTCGTGACCGGATACGGCTGGGGTATCGCAACCGCGGTCCCGTCATACCCGTCACCCGGGACAAACTTCGAGGTCTCGATCTGTTTTGTTACGAACTGGGAGTCCTTGTCAACCTGCATCCCGGGTCTGAGCCGTACATACCCTTCACCGCGCTTGACAATCGTCTCGTTCTTCCAGACCAGAACTTCCACTACGTAGTTATACTGGTCGGGGACCGAGAGGGTAACACCGGACACCCGGGTGGCATCCGGCTGGATGCTCTCCACACGGGCACGCTGCTTGTCGGCAAGCAGTTTTGCGTCTTCCTCTTTTGCCTTCACTTCGATGTCGAACGCGCCGCTCGGCTCACGGTTGTCATTGGTGAAATAAATGTCAGTCTGGATGGTTGCCCGGTCCCCCGCCACCTTTTTCACAAGGAAATCGATGTCGGTGATGGACAGGCCGGTCTCCTGGATGTCGGGAGTGAGCCGCTCGAGATTATAGACGGTTTTCTCACCCTGGCCCTTGCGCTGGCCATTCTCAAAGACGGTGCTGACAAGGCGGTAGGAACCTGTCCGCGGGAGGTCAATGGTCTGGGAGACGGAGCCGGACCCGCGGATACCAAGGAACCCGGCATCGCTCGTCTTCTCGGCGACCACGAGGCCACTCGTGGTATCGTACGCCTTGAGCTGGACCCGGGCGATCCCGGAGGAAACGCCGTAGGTATTCTGCAGTTCGGAGGTAACGTTCAGGGTGACCACGGACCCTGTTATGTTCTGGGCACCGACAGTGATGCCGGTGATATCAACCGAGCTGTCCTTGAGGCAGCCGGCACTTAAGACCATCACCCCGAGACAGAGCAGCAGCACAACAGGCAGTGCTGCTTGGATTTCGTTGTCTGCCATGAATACTCCCGGATATGTATTATTAAGATGTATTTATGCGTAACTATTTATATCGCAACCGTCGCGCATCCGGGCTTGACGTTTATCAGGGAAGTCTTCCCGGACGAAAAGGTAACGGCGTAATGCCATGGGCAGGATTGCTCATGGTCTTTAAAACAGGAAGAAGCCGGTTGAATCCGGCTGACTTCGCCCGAGTCCCAGTAAGGACGGTTCTTCAACAACCTACTCACAGTACGGATCGTTTGCCCATTCCTCGATAATCTTCTTGGGAGGCCGGCCGCCGCGATAGTGGTGTCTCCCCTGAGGAGAGGTGCGGTCCTGCCCGGTCTCTTCCTCGTCGTCACTATCCTGGACGTTTTCCGCGGGCCCCGTGGATTGTTCCGGCGCACCGGGCCGGGAAGGATGCTGGTCGCGCCGGGGCTGGTCCCTGCGGCCTCGATGATGACGGGAGTGGTCCCGGCGATCGTTCCTTCGCTGCCCGGAGCTGGTCTGGCCCTGCGGGGTCTTTGGCTGCTGCCCTGCCTGCTGTGGCGGCACCTGCGAGGGCTGCTCCCCGGTATTCTGTGGCTGCGGGTTCTCTTCTGCCATAACTGTCAGACTGATTAATCAGGGCAGGTACCTTAAAAAACATTCCGTCCCGGTGACTTTTTGGCTCTTGGAGAAATCACCGGACAGGCGCGCCCGGGGGGCTTTTGCTTACGCCTGAGCCCCCGCCGCTGTGGCAGCCCCCGCATTACGATAATCACTCGGAATGTTATTTTGCGATTTCCCCGGCGAATAGAGGGCAATCCTGTCGCAATGCGCCACGAGCCCCCGATGGGGGCTGGGATGGTGCAGGGGGGGTCGATCATGGGGAGAAAATGAGGCTTTCTCCAGAGCCGGTTTTTTAAAAAAGCGGACGTCCGGCTTCTTTATTGTCATCAATACCGGGATCTAAAAAAGAACGGCAGAGCCACTCGCCAACCCGTAAAAATGAACTCCTATAAACATCAACGTCTTATTTATAACAACCCCAGCACCAGGTGTCCCATGTCAAACGTTACCACCCTCCTCGATGCAAAAAGCGTTCCTGAAGCCAAGGCAGCGCTCATCTGCCCCTCGCGAAACGAGACCTATTCCTATAAACGCCTCCGGGACGAGATGAACCGGGTAGGACTCGGTCTCCTGTCGCTGGGTGTGAAGAAGGGTGACCGGGTGTGTATCTATCTTGACAGTTCTCCCGAGTACCTGATCAGCTATTTTGCCATCTGGCGGATAGGTGCCGTGGCAGTACCAACCAACATTGTATACCGGGGAAAGGAACTGCTCCACGTCATCAATGATGCCGGTGCCTGTACCGTCATCACTGACCACGCGGGCGCTGAAATCATCGGCAGTATCCGAAAGGAGACCCCCACCATCTCCCACATCATCTGCACGAGCGGGTTGTACGAAGGATCCGTTGCCTGGAACTCGTTCCCGCCGGTGCCAGAGAACACGCGGGCAGTGAACTGCTCACCCGAGGATCTCTGCCATATCCAGTATACTGCCGGCACAACCGGCCGGCCCAAGGGAGCCATGCTCACCCACGGCAACTGGATGACCGCCCTTGATACGGAACGGGATGCCCTCCGTCTCCGTCCTGTCGATGTCTACCTCGGGATCTATCCCATGGGTCATGTCGGGCTGTCATGGGGGCTTGCCGTCATCCGCGCCGGGGGTACGTATGTGATGATGGAGCGGTTCGAACTTCCGCGGTATCTCGAGCTTGCCCGGCAGTATAAGGTCACCGTCCTCGCCGGTATGCCGCCGGTCATACACTCGCTTGTCCATTCCCCGCCCGGCACGGAAGATCAGATCGCGGCCGCCCGGGTGATCATCTCCGGCGGAGGCCAGCTCCTGCCGGTGGTCTGGGAGGCCTTCGATAAGCGCTACCATATCCCGGTCGCAAACTCGTACGGGCTTTCAGAGACCATTGTGATTGGTTCCGGTACCACCACGCTCCCTGAGTACCCCCGCCTGACCAAAGATTACCAGAGCGTAGGGGTGGCGGTTGGGTATACTGAGATCCGGATCGTCGATTCAGCCGATCCGGAGCAGGAGCTCCCGTACGGCGATTGCGGGGAGGTTTCCCTCCGGGGGCCGGCCGTGGCGAAGGGGTACTGGAACCTGCCGGAGGCGACCCGCGAGGTGTTCCGGCCTGATGGCTGGTTCCTCACGGGCGATATCGGGTACCTCGACCCTGATGGAATCCTGTGCATCACCGACCGCAAAAAGGATATGATCATCATGTCCGGCTGGAAGATCTACCCGACCGAGGTTGAAAATGTAATAATCCAGCATCCTGCCGTCGCAGATGTTGCCATCTTCGGTGTGCCTGATGAACGCAGGGGCGAGATCCCGGTTGCCGCGATTGTAATCCGGCCCGGGATGACACTCGATGAGAAAGATCTCGAGGCTTATTGTCGCGACCATATGGCAGGCTACAAGATCCCGCGGAAGATTATGGTCACCAAATCACTGCCCCGGGTACACGGGTGGAAGCTTCTCCGCCGTGAACTGAGGGAACGATTCGTTGATTTACCGAAATGAGCCGCCCGTCAAATATTCTGCGAAAAACCCGCACCTGTTCCAAAAAGATATAATGGACTAAAAATATAGTTATCAATCAGAGTAATCGTGGTCGAAACAAAAAGCCGCACTAATGATGTTCCGGCGACAGGAAGGGCAAAACGGCGGTCAACCGGCATCGTGGGTCTCAACCTTTTGCTTGACGGAGGGTTTCCCATGGGATCCCTCATCATGATCTACGGGACGCCGGTTGCCGGTGTCGATCTTGCAGCCAACCAGTTCTGGAAGGCGGAGGAGAAGGAGGAGGGTACGTACCTGATGAATGACGGGGATGTGGATGCTGGCATGATC
>JAKLGN010000006.1 GCA_022710665.1 Methanoregula sp.
GAAGAATCGCTGACTCTGCATGAAAATAATAAGGGAAAACTCGGGATCAGGTCAAAAGTTCCCCTGAAAACCAGGCATGACCTCTCCCTTGCGTACACCCCCGGTGTTGCCGAAGTCTGCCGGAAAATTGCCAAAGACAAAAACCTTGCCTACCGGTACACCATGAAAGCCAACACAATCGCAATTGTGACCGATGGATCGGCGGTGCTTGGACTGGGCAATATCGGCGGGTATGCAGCGATTCCGGTGATGGAGGGAAAAGCCATCCTGTTCAAGGAGTTTGCCGGCGTTGATGCATTTCCCATCTGCTTTGAAAATTATCAGACCGATTTCACCGATCAGATCCGGAATATTGCACCGGTATTCGGCGGGATTAATCTTGAGGACATAGCCGCACCCAAGTGTTTTGAAGTGGAAGATGCCCTCCAGGATATCGGAATTCCTGTCATGCATGACGACCAGCACGGGACAGCGATTGTCGTTCTTGCTGCACTCATCAATGCCTGCAGAGTCACCGCAAAAAAATTTGAAGAATTAAACATCGTTATCTGTGGGGCCGGCGCGGCCGGCTATGCAATAACCCGCCTGCTGAAGTGTATCGGGTACAACCCGGATGTCTGCACAACCGTTCACGAGATCATTGTCTGCGACACGAAGGGCACCATTTTCCGCGGACGTGAAGGCCTCTACCAGAACAAATACAAATTCATCATTGCCGAGGAGACCAACCGCCCGGAACTTGCCGGAACCCTTGCCGATGCAATGGTAGGTGCAGATGTGTTTATTGGTGTTTCTGCCCCGGGAGTGGTGAACGAGGAGATGATCCGGTCGATGAACACGGACCCCATTGTCTTCGCACTGGCAAACCCGGTACCGGAGATCTGGCCGGATGCAGCAAAGAGGGCCGGGGCCGTCATTGTCGGGACCGGCCGGAGCGATTTTCCCAATCAGATCAATAACGTCCTCGCGTTTCCGGGGTTATTCCGGGGGGCGCTCGATGCCCGTGCGACAAGAATAACAGACGAAATGAAAATTGCTGCTGCCCATGCAATAGCCGGTTCCTTACCACGGCCTCAGCGCGATCATATCCTCCCGAACATCCTTGATAAGGAGGTTACAAGAGCCGTGGCAAAATCCGTTGCAGCAGCAGCAGAGAAGTGCGGGTGCAGCCGACACGTTTGACGGAAAAGATACGGGTACCTGCACGCGAAATCATCATGGTATTTTTTACCTGGTCTATAACGCTGCCCGGCAATCGCACCGGCTTACCCGTACCCGGTGATATCGTAATCGATTGTCGTTGAGTTTTTTGCACATTCCCTGCCATGGACAAGGACTTCGTCAACCATCTTTTTTAAGAGTGCCGGGTAAACCGCTCCTACCATTTCCTGAATCGGTTTACCCTCACAGAAAAACTTGAACGTTGGTGTGCTCCGGATACCATATCGTCCGGCTGTCCACGGGCTGGTCATGATATTGAGCTGTGCAAACCGGATGGACCCTTCATACTCGCGTGCATACTTCCGGAAATGCGGCTCCATCTGGTGACAGAATGCACAGCTGGGTGAATAGAACATAACCGCAACCGGCCTCCCGCTTTTTTCAACACTTCGCTCCCAGTTCAGGTCCGTTAATTCGATGAGGATTACCGGCATGTCAGGTGGTGCCGGGACTGATGGTTCGTGTCCTTTTGATACAGGCCGTTGTGCCGGATCCATCTCATCGTCTGCCATTGCGCACCTCCCTGAGCAGTGATGAGGGATTGCGGGTGATATAGTTTATTGCAATGGGAACGGTAGTGGCAATATCACCGTCCCCCTTTTTCAAAGAGGTAATCCGGATACTGCGAATAGTTTTTGTTGCACATAAACACTATCAGGCCCCCCTCGTATTGATTGTCCGGCTGTCATGCAGCTCACTTTCACCCCATGCAATCCGGGCCTTTTTCCCTCACGGCACAGCAGGGATGTGGTACTATGCGGATCATGCTACGCAAAGGCATCACCCTCCAGCAGGGCACATTCACTGCAGTTATTGCCCCGGAGCCGGTCATCCTTTCCGCATTCAATGAGAACCCCGATCTCGGGCGGTTCCTGTTCCTCTTCCTCTGCGGCAACTACTCCCGTATCCTCTCCCGGATAAACCGGACATCATCAAACTTTGAGATCCGGAGGCCATTCACTGCTGACCAGCTGCTTACTGCCTTAAAAGAGGCCAGCCATACCGTCATCTTCATCGAACACGACCCCACACTTTTTGACGGTGCAGACCGCCTTCTGGTCCCGGTTGCTGCCGCACTCCGGGATGCCGGGCACGAAGCTCTGGTGATCCTGTACTCTGAGGTCATGGACCGTTCCTTTGCTGCACTCGCACGCCATGCCGATAGGGTAATCGAGATCGTACATGCCGATGAACCGGCATACAGAGGGCAGTACCAGAGCAGCAGACCACACCGGCAGGACAATGTACCGAACCCGTCGCAGAAAACCCTGGAGGTGTTCTGACGGGAAGGTGTTTTGCCAGCGTCCGCCAGCACGCAGAAGAGATTACCGACCGGTGGGCCCGCTTGCCACGTTCACTCCTGCAGATACGGAGGACCGGCAGGCAGCTCGCTGACTTTGGGAAGGGCCATTCAAGCGAGGCGTTTTTCGGGTGTGACAACCCGCTGGAATCGGTAATCTTCTCGACACTTCCGGAGATACGAAACGTGCAGGACGGGATGGTAAACGATGTGGATCCTTGACTCTTCCGGGCGGAACGGCGTAGACCTCTGGTACCGGGACGGCAGCGTGAAATGCCGGCACCATGACTATGATCCTCCGTTTTACCTGTATCTGCCCGATCCCCCTGCGTTTCACGAGATGATCGATGCGCTTGGGGACCAGTACCGTGCTGAAGCCTGTACATTCAGGACCCTGTTTGGGGATCTCGACGGGTTCAGCGTATATGCCGGACGGGCCGTTGCGGAAGCTATAGGACAGCAGACCCGTGGAGATGCGCAGCTCTTCAACGTGGACATACGGCGGGACCAGCGGTTCATGGCCGAACAGGGACTTTATCCCTGTGGAAGTGAGGGGGAGTCCCGCTACAGCCCGGACTTTCGGTATGATCTCCGCCAGGTGGAGATCCGGATCCATGATCCCCCGTCACGCTCAACCATGTGTACGGAAGTCGAACTTGTCCATGATCGCACCGAACTGCTGCGGGGAAGGGAACATACGGTGGCAGCAGATCTCTTCTCGTTCCTGGAAGCCATCGATCCTGATGTGATCCTGATGTCGCAGGCCGACCTGTGGATGCCAAAGTTCCGGGCATATGCCCTTGACCGGGGAATCGATATACCGTTATCCCGAACCGGAAACTACCGGGAGATGGACTCCCGCTCATACTGGAGTTACGGACGGGTGGAACACAAAAGTGCGGCACTTATCCCGGACGGGCGGGTGCTTATTGACACTGACCAGTCATTTGTGTACCATGAAGGAGGACTTGACGGGGTGTTCATGGCAGCCCGGCTTTCCGGGCTTTCGCCCAACCTTGCGTCCCGGCTCACACCGGGAACGCTCATCAGCAGTTACGAGGTGTATGAAGCAGTAAAACGTGGTATTGTGGTACCGTTCCGGAAATCTGATGTGGAGGTAGCCCGGAAATTCACCGATCTCCAGGACGCAGACCGTGGCGGCATGATGTTCCAGCCGGTGGCCGGCATATATGGAAATGTTGATGAGATAGATTTTACTTCGATGTACCCATCCATTATCGTGAATTTCAATCTTTCTCCTGAGACCCTCCGCCACACAGGCCAGCCAGGATTTCTGGCATCGGCGCTTGAACCGCTGGCAGCCCTGCGCATGGAGACAAAACGGAAAAAAACAACCAACCCCCGGTATGCCGGTATCGATTCTCTGCTGAAGTGGATGCTTGTCACCTGTTTTGGGTATACGGGGTACAGGAACGCAAAGTTCGGGAGGATTGAGGTCCACGAGGCAATTACCCTTCTGTCACGCGAAATCCTGATGCAGACAAAAAATATTGCCGAATCAATGGGCTTTTATGTGCTGCACGGGATTGTCGACTGCCTGTGGGTACGGGGAACCGCTGTGGAAAGGCTCTGCACTGAGGTGAAACGGAAGACCGGACTGTCTGTCGAGAACGAGCATTTTGACTGGATCGTTTTTTTGCCACTCAATAACGGATTCGGGGCCTATAACCGGTATTACGGGCGTCTGTCCGATGGCAGCATGAAAGTACGCGGGATTGCTGCACGCCGTCACGATACACCGGCGTATATCCGGACCATGCAGCAGGAGATGCTTGCGATCATGGCAACCGCCAGTAATCCTGCCGTGCTTGGGATGGTCCGTGATCCGGTGTACCGGATCTATTGCAATGCCGTCCAAAACCTCCCGTGTGCCCCACCAACGGAGCTGGCGATCAGCCGCAGGATCAGCCGCACAACGTATGCCCGCCGCTGCATTGAGGGAGCGGCGGTTCAGGTGCACCGGGATGCAGGATTGGAGATTGTACCAGGCATGAAGATCAGCTATGTGGTGCGAGACGCACGCACGTACCGGGTTGATCCTGAATGGACGGCAGAACGGTTCGATCTTTCCTATTACCGCGGGCTCCTTGACAAGGCATGGAAAGAGATCTCGTATGCGTTCCGGTGGGGAGGGCGGGATACCTGCGGGGAGTGGAAAGCACAAAAGGATCTTTGGTCATCAGAACATTCTGTGCAACAGCCAGAGCGCGTGGCTGACGTATGCCTGAATGAACCGGATGAGCATTTTCCATAGACTTGCATTGGTTCTGCCGCCAGTCTTCTGTTGTTATGACAATCTGGTATTTATCAGAATACCTTGTACCTGACTGTGAGGAATCTTAAAAAAACATGGAGCCGGACAATGGAGATGAGAATTGGCGGAAAAGACGTTTCATCCCCCGATGAAGCGTGGATTGAGGTGAAGAACCCGGCAACCGGTGAACTTATTGACCGCGTACCTGCGGGATCTGCCGGCGATGTAGCGGAAGCCGTGGATGCAGCTGCCGGAGCGTTCACAGGATGGAGAAAAAGGGGCATGCGCGAACGGGGAATGATCCTGTTTCATGCTGCTGAAAAAGTGCGGGTAGGGCAGAAGGACCTTGCCCGCCTCCTGACCCTGGAGCAGGGAAAACCTCTCCGGGAAGCGATTGACGAGGTCAGGGGATATGCGAATATCCTTGAGTATTATGCCGGGCTGTCGGCACAACCGGCTGGTGAAACGGTTCACCTGGGTCCGGCGGGGGATGCTCTTGTTATACGGGAACCACTTGGTGTATGCGGTACTATCATCCCATGGAATATGCCCGTTCTCATCATGGGCTGGAAAGTCGGGCCGGCGCTGCTTGCAGGAAATACCCTGGTAATAAAACCTGCTTCTGCTACCCCCCTGACCAATCTCCATCTTGCGCGGATCCTTGACGAAGCCGGCCTTCCCCCCGGTGTCCTGAACGTGGTCACCGGCAGCGGAGGAGTTGTTGGGGAAGCGCTCGTCAAACACCCGGGGGTAAAAAAGATCTCATTCACCGGAAACTGTATCACGGGAAGAAGAATACGGGAACTTGCATCGGCACATGTCAAGGATCTTACCCTGGAACTTGGCGGTTCCGACCCGATGATCGTGATGGACGATGCCGATATCAGCAAGGCGGTGGAAGGGGCATTGCGGGGACGATTCTACAACGCAGGACAGACCTGTACTGCCGTTAAACGCCTCTATCTCCACGAGAAAATAGCCGATGAATTTGTGCAGAAACTCAAAACCCGCATCAGTGCCATGAACGTAGGAAACGGACTTGGGCCAAAGACTGATATGGGTCCCCTCAACAGCGCTGATCAGAGAGATCGGATCATACAGATGGTCGATCAGACCCGGGACCACGGGGAAGGCACCATCCTGGTCGGCGGGGGGATCCTGCGGGGAAAGGCATATGAGTCCGGGTACTTCTTCCACCCGACGCTGGTGACCGACGTCGCTCCTGACAGTTGCCTGGTTTTGGAAGAAGTCTTCGGCCCTGTTCTCCCGGTCATGACCGTTCCGGATCTGGATGCAGCAATCACTGCGGCAAACCAATCCCGGTACGGTCTGGGGGCGTCTGTCTGGACAAAGGATCTCCGTACGACAAAACGGGTGTTTAATGAAGTACAGACCGGTATCATCTGGGTGAACCGGCACCTGACCGTACCTCCCGAAGTGCCGTTTGGCGGGAACCGGGAGAGCGGTATAGGCCGGGAGAACGGGTACCATGCCCTCGATCAGTACTCCCGGACCAAAACCCTGTTTCTTGGATGGTAAAAGTATACCTGCCTATTCTCTCTTTCTGATACCGGTGATAACGGCAAGTGCACCAATGGCTATCCAGAAGGGGAACGGCGATTTTTGGGTGTCCGCAGCGGTCGGGGGAGGGGGATTTGTTGACGGCATGGCATTGGTAGTCATAACCGTGATAGTGGTGGTTGCTGAAGTCTTGGGGATCCCATTGACAATATTGAAGTAGGCTGATGTGGTCACATCCTGCGTGATACCGGAGACTTTCACGATATACTCGTCCGGTTTGAAAGTTGTTGTATCAACATTGAATGACCAGCGGTTGTAGCCCCCATTTCCCGGGACCACTTTTATAACGCCGGATATGCCGGAAAACTCCCCGTTCTGTGCTTTCTCTGTTGGCTTGAACGATGATGAGGAAACCTCGATCATGAGATCGTCTCCGGCTGCGAGATTTGTGGAACCTGAGAGGGTGATTTCGTCCCCGACTCGATGATCTCCGATGGGATTAATGAATGCTGTTGGCGGAGAAATGTAAAACGAATACGTGGCAAAGGTGTCATCAATGTTCTGACTGCTGATGGCGTTGACCAGTGCCTGTGCACTGTCCGGCCCCTGAAGACTTCCCGACCCGGAGATGGTGAAAATGTCCATGCCATTCCCGTTTCCGAGCTGACGGTTGATGATCTTCCCGGAAGCACGATCATAGATAATATCGAACTGGCCGTTCATCATCGGGTGCTGGACGAGAAAGAAATACTGGCCGGATGCGAGGTTCTGCGTGTCGGCAGGTTTGAGTTCGTAGAGATACGTGTCGTCATCATTGACCGCAATCGTGGTGACTTTGAGATAGTTTTTACTGATGATCCAGAGCTGGAGCCCGTTTCGCGGCTGACCTGTTGCAATACCGTGGATCAGGACAGAATCACCGTTAGCAATTGTAACCGTATTTGATGAGGTTGATCCAACCGGGTCCAGTTCAACGGCGCAGGCAGGTGCTGCTGTTATTGCAAGGGCAACAAGGAACAACCAGGCATATCCAATAGTCCGATGTAATTGTTTTTTGATCATGGTGCACTTCCTGTACCTATATGCCGGGTATCGCAAGAAAAACTTGTTTGTGGCAGCAGGAACCTGGAGATGGCTGGTTTAATCCGAACAGTTAATTATCCCTGTTCCAATGAATTCCGGGTTATACGCATCAGATCCGGCAAAAACCATTCAAGCGAACGGAGTTGAATTTTCAGCACTCATCTCAATTCCCTATTAATCCAACAAATTCCATGGTTGTTGTATGAAGGTCACCATCCTCGTCCTTATCCTCTCGCTCCTTTCAGCGGGATGCACCCAGCAATCAGCGCAGCAGGCAGAAACTGTGCTTCCTGTCGAATTGACCAAAAGTAATCCCGTGCCTGATAAACCCATTGCGGCAACGGTCCAGAGGGTAGATTCAACAAAGATCCTGATAACGTATCATGGAGTGCCGGATGCCGATCAGCTTATAGAACTCGAGACAACGGTTATCAGCAGCAAAGGGAGCGTCAACATTCAGTCTTTGGGCTCCCGCTTATATACAACACCTGTACAGAAAGGAGGAACCGACATCTTCCAGGGACCTTATACAGACAAGGTGCATGTCCTGACCATCGGTTATTTCACGAATGGTACGCACCTTGATGTGCTTGATACCTGGATCTGAATTTTTTGTCCGCGATACCTGGTTATGCTGGCTCAAAAAGTGTGTTTTACCGGACCAATGGATCCCATGGAAAAGGATGAGTGGGAGGAGTAAGCCTCCTTCTGTTTCAGCGGCATTCAGCTCGGCGCCAAACCCGGACGGAAACCGGGCGTCCTTTGCGTCCTGTTCTGGCTTGCACCCGCAGGGATTCGCCGTTTCATCGTATCCTGTCTGTTCACGCTCAGCGGGTTACTCGCATGGAAACCATGCTTCTCGCCTCATCGGCTCAACCGCATCATGACTGAAAACAGGCCGTGTCGTTTCTGTTCCATTGCCGTGACTCTCGCCACCCGTACTTGCGTACGGCTGCGTGCCCGGTGGGTGGGGGGACTTTCCTCAGCGACTGTTATGTCACCGTCGGCCGCTCTCTCCCTCTCATAAATGAATAGGATATATGACAAGATAAGCACAGCGCACGTGATCACATCCCCTCACGATAAACCGCCGGGTTCGATAGATTGAAAAAGATAACCATGCTAAGTCAGTATCAGGCAAGGAGAATTTGCCATGCAGTTGCTCACGGACGATGAGGGTGCTGTGGCGGTCCGCTCAGCACGTGCCGCCATCGAATATACCGTAGCAAAACGACCGAAAACCTTTATCCGCACAACTTCCGTTTTTGGAGAGAAACGCGGAGTCTTTGTAACAATCACGAAGAACGGCAGCCTTCGCGGGTGTATTGGTTTCCCGTACCCGGTGATGCCGCTTGGAGAAGCGATTGACCATGCAGCAGGGGCGGCTGCCCTGGAAGATCCCCGTTTTCCCCCGGTGACAAAGGATGAATTGCCGGCCATTTCGCTCGAGGTAACAATCCTGACGGTTCCCGAACCGCTCAAAGGCGAGCCGGCAAAACGACCGGAGTGTGTTATCGTGGGAAAACACGGGCTCATTGTCCGGGGCATGGGCACGAGCGGTCTTCTGCTCCCCCAGGTGGCAACCGAATACGGCTGGGATGCAAAGACGTTCCTCGATCATACCTGCATGAAGGCCGGGCTCTCGGGTGCATGCTGGACCAGCAGAAATGTTGAGATCCTTACGTTTGAAGGACAGATCTTTTCCGAACACCCGGCACCTGCACAAGGGTAACCGTTTAACCTGATTGCAGCGTATATACCAGGACATAAAAGGGTGCGGCATGGGAATAGCATTCGAGAGCCTCTCAAGCGATATCGCAGGCCGGAACGGCAGGCTTACGGTCGGTAAAAAGACCGTGAAGACACCGGCACTGCTACCCGTTATAAACCCGCATCTTCCGCTCATCACCCCCAAAGAATTACAGGAGATGGGTGTAGAGGCCCTGATAACAAATGCCTACATCATTTCCCAGAGCACACAGTTCCGAAAAAAGGCCCTGGTGGAAGGACTCCACCGGGTCCTCGGTTTCGATGGCGTCATCATGACAGATTCGGGCTCGTTCCAGCTCTCGGTTTACGGGCAGGTTTCGGTCACCAATACAGAAACTCTCTCGTTTCAGCAGGATATAAAAAGTGACATCTGGGTACCTCTCGATATTCCCACCTCTCCTGTATCAGACAGAAATAAAACGAAACAGGAACTCGCCATCACGATGCAGCGCCTCAGGGAGGCAAAAGAGGTCTTTGGCGATGACGCACCGATCGCTGGCCCCGTGCAGGGGGGTATCTTTGAGGATCTTCGCGAACAGGCCGGGCGCGAGGTGACCTCTCTCGGGTTCTCCTTCTGCCCGATTGGCGCAGTTGTCCCCCTCTTGGAGTCCTACCGGTACCGCGACCTTGTCAGTGTTGTCATGGCGGCAAAACGGACACTCTCCCCCTCTGCCTGTATCCACCTCTTCGGTGCCGGCCACCCTTCCATGTTTGCTCTTGCCAGCGCAATGGGCTGCGACCTCTTTGACTCTGCGGCGTATGCCCTCTATGCGAAGGACGGGCGGTATCTTACGGTTCACGGTAGTTACCGGATCAGTGAACTCATCGAGCTTCCCTGTGCCTGCGCAGTCTGCCGGACCCATACTCCAGAGGAACTTCGTTCTGCTCCCGACCGGGAGCGCCTTCTTGCTCTCCACAATCTCTACGTTACGCTTGCAGAAATTGCCCGTATACGTCAGGCAATCTCTGATGGTACCCTCTGGGAGCTTGTGGATGAGCGATGCCGGGGCCACCCGCAGCTCCTTTCCGGCTACCGGGCACTGCTCGGCCATGGAATCGAGCTGGAATCTCATGACCGTGTCTCAAAGCGGAGGTTTTTTTACCGGGGCAATGAGAGCTGTAACCGGACAGAAGTGCTCCGCTACCGGCAGATGCTCGGCCGGCTCCCGGTTGGGAAGGATCTTCTCATTGCATTCGATGGCGGTGAACGGAATGCGTTCGACACGACCCTGCTCTTCAAACCTCCGTTCGGCCCTTACCTCAAGGAACTGAAAGAGACCTTCCCCATCGGACCTTCCGAGATACCTGAATGGGACGAGGCCATGGTCCGGGAGGGATGCAAAGGCATCCGCATCCTGCAAAAAACCCATCCGGAGAGCAGGATCACCGTGTGCTGCAGTCCGCGCTGGGAACCGGTTGTCCGGGAAGTCCTCGGGGACATCGGAGTGACTCATGACCCGAGTTAATATAAGGAAACGCGACGGCCTTGCCCGGACCATGACCCTTGAACCTGATGGAATACCCCCTCTTTCCCTTCCTGCAGTTGCGGATTGCAGAGGACTATTTCCCTCTCTGGAAACCATGAGAGGAACCAATCTGCCACTCTGTGCTCCCCTTACCATGGTTAATCAATTCCCTCCAGAAGAGGGATTGCAGCCGATTACCATCCACCCGCTGCTGGATAACCTGGCCCGGAGCAGCGACTGCGTCATGGTTGCCGGTTGGCATACAGCAATGGCAAACCCGCGTACCTATGGTAAATGGCTTGTCTGCCTGAAGGAAAAAACCCCGCCGGATACCGCATGGTACGCTCCCGCCTCCGCACTCCCGTCAAATGTCGCGATTCTTTGTTATTCCGGGTTTGATTTGTTTGATTTCATGGCGGTTGATCTCAAATCGGCACAGGGCCGGTTCTGCACAACGGAAGGGGATTTCCCGGCCAAATCCCTGATAAGTGGTATCTGTTCCTGCCCGGGCTGTGCTGCCGGGAATTTGCGGGAACACAACCGTAACGCATTGCGGCAGGAATTAGCGCTTATCACTTGGTTCATTGTTCAGGGGCAGCTTCGTGAACTTGTTGAGTCCCGTTGCCGCATGGATGCTGCACAAGTCGCGGTTATGCGCCACCTTGACCAGAATTACCCGTTCATGGAACGGGTACAACCCGTTGCACGATCAGGAATCATGCGGGCTAATTCCGGCGAGTCGATGCAGCGGGCAGAAGTTCGCCGGTTTACCGAACGGGTTATTGAAAGGTACGTACCGCCAGGGACAGATGTTGCTGTACTTCTCCCCTGTTCGGCGAAGAAACCCTATTCCCTTTCTCAGAGCCACCGTAAGTTCCAGCAGGCCATTGGTGGACGTGCCCATGAACTGGTTGTCACCTCACCGCTCGGACTGGTTCCGCGGGAGCTCGAGACTGTGTACCCGGCAGGGCATTATGATGTTCCGGTCACCGGATACTGGGACGCTGAGGAATGTGCCGTCATAGCGGATATCATCGCCCGTTATTTCAAAAAGCATCCCTACCGTCGCATAATTGCCCACCTCGAAGGTGGAGCGCTCAGGGTAGCTCGGATGGCTGCGGGGCAGTGCGGGATTTCGCTTGAGTATTCCTGCACAGAACACCTTACCGGGAATCTTGCTCTCAACGCGCTTGATGCAGCCCTTGCGGGTGAGCGAAAAATCAAGGATGACCGGCTCCACGGCATAATCTCCTACCAGTTCAACTCCGATGTTGACACCAGGGGCATCACGCTCAGGGGGCATTTCCCGGAAGTGTTCTACAGCAGGAACAATGTTCAGCTCTTCTCTCTTGACACCGGCACCGGGATGCTCCGCCCCACATTTGATGGCTGGAACCTGATACCGGAAGGTTACCGGGTTTGTATTGACGATTTCATTCCGGAAGGTGATATCCTCATGCCCGGGGTGGTATCGGCTGACCCGGCAATCCGTGACAGTGACGAGGTCCTTGTCGTGGGGGCGCGTGCACTCGGGACCGGCCGTGCAGCCCTGCCGGCTGATGAAATGCAGCGTTGTCGCCGCGGGATAGCGGTGCGGGTGCGTAAAATAAAGAGGGTGTAGGTTCCACCAGTACGATACATTGCAGAATATTCATGGAGTGAAAAGGTTGCACCATAGCGAAAGTGTCGAAAAGGCGGGGTGGAAATTTTGACCATTACCGTACCTGATGTAAATGGCAGTATCCGGGCAAATGCATCAGACCAGGCAACCCGGCCGGTTGTGATCGCGGTTCCAAAGGAACTGGCATTGGGAGAACAGCGCGTGGCGATTGTACCGGAAGTCGTACAGAAACTCACGAAATCCGGCTACGAGATTCGTATCGAGCATGATGCAGGGACCGGAGCCTTCTATCCTGACGATCTCTTCATAGCTGCCGGCGCAAAGATTGTGTCCGGCACGGCCAATCTGATGGACGGTGCCCGTATCGTGCTGCGCGTCCAGCCTCCGACCACTGCCGATATTGAACACCTTGCAAAAGGTACCATTGTCATCGGGTTCATGCATGCGGCAAACAACCTTGATACCATTGCCAGAATGCGTGACCGCAGGATCACTGCTTTTGCGCTCGAGCTCATCCCAAGGATTACCCGTGCCCAGAGCATGGATGCACTCAGTTCGCAGGCTACTGCCGGGGGCTATGTAGCAGCTATCCTCGGCGCTGATAACTGCCCGAAGTTTCTCCCGATGCTGACTACTGCTGCTGGTACTATACGACCGGCAACGGTGCTCATCCTGGGTGCTGGTGTGGCAGGTCTCATGGCCATCGCAACGGCAAAGCGTCTCGGTGCCCTTGTCGAAGCTTATGATGTCCGACGAGCCGCTGGCGAGCAGGTCCGGAGCCTTGGCGCAAAGTTCCTCGAACTCGAGATCAATGCGGAAGGCCAGGGAGGTTATGCCCGGGAACTCACGGCAGAGGAAAAAGAGAAGGAACAACAGATGGTCTCCGCCGCAGTTGCACGGGCTGACATTGTTATCACAACGGCTGCCATCCCAGGCCGGAAGGCCCCGGTCCTGATAACAAAACAGACCGTCCTGACCATGCGACCGGGTGCTGTTATCATCGATATGGCTGCTGAATCCGGGGGTAACTGTGAGCTGACACAGGCAGGCAGGACTGTTTGTGTGCAGGGCGTTACCATAATAGGCCCGCAGAATCTCCCTGCCAGAATCCCTTTCCATTCGAGCCAGATGTACGCGAAGAACCTCCAGTCTTTTCTGGCACTTCTCGTTGACAAAAACGGCGCCCTGATAACAGAATTCACTGATGAGATCCTGGTCGCAAGCCTGTTGGTTCATGCCGGTGAGGTGCGCCACGGACCGACACGCGATCTTCTGAACGGAGGGAAATCGTGACCGATATTCCAACTTTCTGGACCGCGGTATACCTTGTAATGCTGGCCGCGTTCACGGGTTATGTTGTCATCAGCCGTGTCCCGTCGATCCTCCACACCCCGCTGATGAGCGGTTCGAACTTCATTCACGGGATCGTTCTTGTCGGCGCGATGATCGCACTCGGCCTTGCTACAACGGCTCTCGAACAGGCTATAGGTTTTATTGCCGTTATTCTCGGCGCGGCGAATGCAACCGGCGGCTACGTTGTCACGGAGCGGATCCTCCAGATGTTCGACCGCAGCGGAAAGAAGCCCGGAAAGGAGGTGTAGGATGGCCGAACTCTCAATGCTGATAGAACCTGTCTACATTGTGACGATCTTCTTCTTCATTATCGGCATGCAGCGGATGAGCCACCCGCTCACTGCCCGGAGCGGGATAGTCTGGGCCGGGGCTGCGATGCTGATCGCAACGCTCGTCACATTCTTCTCTCCGAACCTTACCAACCTCATGCTGATTGCGATCGCCATTGTTATAGGTGGTGGATTTGGCTATATTGCGGCAAAGCGCGTGGCAATGACCGACATGCCTCAGATGATAGCACTTTACAATGGGATGGGTGGCGGTGCAGCGGCCGGTATCTCAGCGGTCGCTCTCCTTGGAACCACCACCACGGTCACCGGGACCCTCGCTGTCATCGGCGGTCTTATCGGAGCCGTCTCATTTTCAGGGAGTCTTATTGCCTTCTTCAAGCTTCAGGGGTGGATGCGATCGAAGCCGATTACGTTTCCGGGCCAGAAAATCGTCAATATGGCAGTCCTGGTCATTGCCATTGTATGCGGTGTGTTTGTTGTCATACAGCCATCCTGGGTCCCGTTATCAGTTGCTACATATCTCCCGCTCTTTTTCATCCTCTCGCTCAGTTTCGGGTTCCTTATGACATTCCCTATCGGAGGGGCTGATATGCCGGTGGTAATCTCGATGTACAACGCCTTCACCGGACTTGCCGTTGCGCTTGACGGGTTCTCGTTTGCATCCCCCAACTATGCGATGGTTGTCGCCGGCATCATCGTTGGTGCTGCAGGATCACTGCTCACGCTCCAGATGGCAAAAGCAATGAACCGTTCGCTCTCGAATGTCTTCTTTGGTGCATTTGGAGCAACTGAAAAGGAAGGGGCGGAGATCAATGGTAGCATGAAGTCGATTGAGACAGACGATGTTGCGGTCCTGCTCGCCTATGCTGAAAAGGTAATCATTGCCCCGGGTTATGGTCTGGCAGTTGCCCAGGCCCAGCAGAAGGTGAAGGAGCTGACCGATCTGCTCGAGAGCAAGGGTGTCCATGTTACCTTTGCTATCCATCCGGTTGCCGGGCGGATGCCCGGACACATGAATGTCCTGCTTGCAGAAGCAGGTGTCGCCTATGACCACCTCTTTGACCGGGATGAGATAAACCCGGAGTTTCCCAGTACTGACGTTGTCCTCGTTATCGGAGCCAACGATGTTGTCAACCCGGCAGCTCACCGTCAGGGAAGTCCGCTTTTTGGTATGCCAATCCTTGATGTCGAACAGGCAAAAAATGTCATCGTGCTCAAACGCGGGCAGGGAAAAGGTTTCGCCGGGATCGAGAATGACCTGTTCTATCGGGATAACACCCGGATGCTCTACGGTGACGCCAAAGATATGGTCGGGAAACTTGTTCAGGCCGTCAAGAGGTATTAGGTCACCCGAACCTCAGCAACGCTGGTGTGAAAAACCATCCGGCTTGCCGATCTTTTTTTGGCTGAATAGCCCGGCTCACCCGCAAAATGGAGATGGTATCCCCCCATGGAGCGAATGGTATCAGATGGGAAAAGAGATCAGATAGGGTTTAAAGATAATCAGATCTGGTTGCCTCTCACACTATGTTGCATCCCGCAAATGGTCTTCCGGTTATTTTCAGGAAACATCCCGGGTTCACTCCTTAGCGGTATCTTGTATGGAATGACATGATAACTCCTGATCAAAAAAAAGAAAAAATATCATACCGGAACGATCCATGATCAATACATGCCGTTCTGTACATCCTGTGGAAAGGAGGGCTCTCCCGGAAAAAAATTCTGTGAATACTGTGGGACACCTTTTGAACAACCTGCAGTTTCTCCTGCTACCCCGCCCATAATATCACCAGCTCCTGCATCATTTCAGGCAGCCACGGTACCTGCTTCCCGAGGATCTGCAAAAATCATCATTATCGCTGGAATCGTGGGTATACTTATCATAATTGCAGGTGTCTATTTTATCGGTCTGCCCCTGCTACGGAACTCACCCGGGACCGGTTCGACCATCCCGCAGGCTACAGCCCTCCCAACACTTCCCCAGACTCCTTTCCAACCGGAGCCATCAATGGAAACAACCCCTGCTCCTGTAATGGCAACCACTCCTTCCGGCAGCCAGACCTATGAAGAAAAGTATATGGAGACGTATACCCAGGTTTATTCGATCAACCGTGCATTTGTTGGCGGACAAAAAGAGATTTTTACCCAGATCCTGAATACCCCTCCATTATATATCAAGTTTAATATCACCCCGAAGTACTATTATGGCGAAAAGACGGTCGACATCGGGCTCCATTCCGAACGTATTGTGAATACATCCTACCCAAGTCCGAATGCGTGGTTCCTCGTCAAAGTATACGATGCCGGCAACAGTGAACTTGCAGAGGAACAGGGATTTAATAAGCAACACGGTGTAACTACAAAGCAGGAATTCATGATCCGTGCACCCGGGAACTACCGGGTTGAGATGTCGGGAAATGAGGTTATCGCAGAAGTCAGGATCCTTACGGGGAAATCGTGACCTTCGATCCAACTCTTGTTTTTTAAGGAGTAAAGCGTTGCCCCTACCCTCTCACTTTAACTATCGTCCATCCCCCCCTTGACCCGGCCCTGTCCCTCCCGGGGGTACATGCGATTCCTCGGTATTACGAAAAATCCCCGTGCCGGTTATACTGCACAAAGGCAATCGGGGCACGATAGCAGCCGGGCAAAGCCCCCGGAGCCTCAGCGTTTTTGTGGTCCTGGACAGATGTACTTTTTCATCCTGCATTTTTGTCATGCAGTTTCTGCCATTATTGAGGCCGGAAATCCTTCTTTGATGCAGGGGTCAGAATAATCCTTTACCCTTAGTAAAAACCAAACCCCCTCATTTTTTCTGCATTCCAAAAAAAACAGGAAGGCCCGAATACCAAGCCCGTTAACAAGACCCGGAGTATGCAATGGATATGCCGGTTATTCTGTCAGTATCCTCTCAATCACGAGCTGTTTTTTCAACACTTTCTCGAACGCCTTTTTTTCCGCCTCAACCCCCCAGATCTCCAGCTGGCAGTCGCCACGCGTGGTAACTTCGAGATGGACATATTCCTTGTCCACCCTCGTGAATTTAACATGCTGGATGAGCGCCGTGTGACTCCGGTCGAGGCTCTCACTCAGACGGATAAACGTGGTCAGTACGCGCAACGCGTCCCGCTCCCGGGATTCAAGTTCCATGACCTCACGGTCATTTTTCCGCGGAGCTTTTTTCCGGTGGAAGCGGGCAATATTTGCCATAAACGTGATCTCTTTCTCATCGAATCCAAGCAGTTCGGAATTTTTTATGATATAATATGAATGGGCATGGTGGTTGGTGTAAGATATAAATGAACCGATATCATGAAGGAATGTCCCGTATTCGAGAAGTTCGCGTTCATTGTCACTGTAATTGTGCATGCCCAGTTCTTTTGCAGAGTCAAAGAGTTCGAGAACAAGGCTCGTAACGGTCCGGGCATGCACTTCGTTGATCCCGCATGACCTGCCAAGCTGGAGTACACTGCGCTGGCGCGGCGATAAATCGCCCAGCAGGGGAAAAGCGTCAATTCTTGAAAGATAATCGATAAGAAGGCCGTCCTGCAGGCCCCGCCCCGTGATAAGAATGGAACTGAGTCCAAGTTCTTTCATGAAGGTTTCGAGAATAGCAGCTCCAGGGATGATTATATCCGCCCGATCCGGATTCATCCCCGGCACTTTCCTGCGCTGGTCAAGTGGCCGGGAACAGAGCAGATCAACCACTTTCTGCAGGTCCTTGAAGGAAAGGACTGGATCACCATTACTGCCAGTCTGGTGGATTGCTTTCTGTGCAATCTCAGCAAGGTTCATGATGGTTCCTGAACTGCCGATGGCAAGGGCCGGTTTGAAGTTGCGGATCTTCCGAACGGAATGGATAATCGTGTCCTTTACGTGATCCTGGATTCTCTTATAATGGTCGGGAGAAACCGGACCAGCATTTTCGGGGAGGGGACACAGGTTCGATAACCGGATGGCACCAAGCCGGTAACTTTCGAGATATCGGTAGGTCCGGTCACTACCAACCGCAATTTCTGTGCTCCCCCCACCGATATCAATAAAAAATGCCTGCCTCTCTCCAATCGGGACACCACTGGCCACACCGAGATAGATCAGCCGGGCTTCTTCCTGACCAGAGATTACGCGGACATCTATCTTGGTTTCCTGCCTCAGCAGGTGCAGGATACCCTGCCGGTTTGCCGCCTCCCTCATTGCCG
Source organism: Methanoregula sp. (assembly GCA_022710665.1). Taxonomy (GTDB): domain Archaea; phylum Halobacteriota; class Methanomicrobia; order Methanomicrobiales; family Methanospirillaceae; genus Methanoregula. Next base: position 18,100 of record JAKLGN010000006.1, read on the forward strand.
AAGTGGCTACCACTACAAACTCTTCTGTAGAGAATGTGCGTGCGAGGTCGGTGAACTTCTTACAGACCATGACCAGTCGATCAATCGCTTCCGGTTGGATCTCGAACTCTTCAAACTCCCCTTCACCAAGCCGCACCTGCTGTTTCTGCCGGGAGAGGATGGTATAGGAGTGGTTCGGGTTGAGCCGGACAACGAGAAGACGGACAGAATTTGTCCCGATATCAATAAAGGCAACAACACGCCCGTTCGGGCCAATTGTTTTTAATTTCAACGGACCACCAGAACTTTCTCAAAGACCGAAAAAAACAGGTCTGCTTTACCCTGCGCCCGTTCTTTTTCAATGGTCATATCCCCCGTGCCGGACACCGTACATGTCACAACACCATTGGTAAGAACACAATGGGTCTCATGCACCGAACCATTATGCAGGTAATCGAGCCCGTCAGCGATGCGGAGGATAGCTGCGAGCATACGTGCTTTTCTCCTCGCTTCAGGTGAGATATTTTCGAGATACGGGTTGTCAGAGATCCGGACTTTGCCCCGGTGTGACAGGACAACGAACGCGAGAATTCCTCGTTCCTCAAGATCGAACAGGAGGGTCTCATCGGAGAAGACCATCTCCGCACCTCGGCGGTTATGTCCCTGCTGTCCGTACGTCCACCCGATATCATGCAGCTGACTGGCGCACCCGAGCAGGAAGCGGTCGTGCTCCGCGAGATTGTGCAGAGGTTCCAGGGAATCAAAGAGCATCAGCGCAAGGTCCGTTACATGCCGGCTGTGGGCCTGGATGCCGGGACATCTTCCGGAAACCTCCTTCACTTTTTCTGCTGCCTCATCATTCCGGTATGATTTTGGCGGGCAATACGAGATTTTTCTTCCGGTAAAAAGAGAAGCACGCAACTCATCCCAGAGATGGATTCGTTGTAGTGCCTGCCAGTACCGCACAAACTGCCGGTACCGTCGTTTCCGTTCCTCCTCACGGTCACGGAGCAGAGCCTTGAGGCTTGCCAGTATTTTCGTATCTGGTCGTCTGGCTCCCTTTCCGGAACGAAGGAGTGTCCGCTCCCGTAACAGGAGGGTGGTTATCTGATCAATCCATACATCGCAGTCATGGATATCCCCCAGGATCTCCTGTATTTTTTTCACCCGGGAAAGGGGTTTTTCCAGGTTGTTCCGGTAAATGGAACCATAGATCTCCATGGTGTACCGGAGTTTTTTTGCGGCAATACGGCATGCATGGTGCTCTGCTACCGCTTCCGGTTGGAGGATCCATGATTCATACGAGAGAACCGCTGAAAGCCGTTTACCGATACGGAGCGCTGCAACCGCCGGGATACCATACCCGTTGGGTTTTTTCCGGATTGAACCGAGTTCCTCACCCAGGCTCGCGAAAACCTGCTGCATCTCGTCTGGTACATGGCTTTTTTCCAATCCCGAAACAGCGGACAACACGCGTTTCTGCAAAAGCTCGCGTTTTTTCTGCAATGCTGACAGCAGAAACCGGAGGGCCGGCTCCAGTGATGGTTGAGTGCCTGAAAGGATTTTTTCCTGCGAGACGGTATCCTTCTGCAATTTCTTTAAGGATTTCTGGAGGAATGTAATCTGGACATCCGCGTCCCGTGCATCTCCCAGGGCACGCGTGATCTTGGTAATCTCCCGCATCCATTTCATGTACTGTTTCTCGGGAAAGCAGGTCTTAAAGAGGGGGAGTGCAGCACGAAGGCGGCGGGATGCAACCCGCATGCGATGGATATATTCGCTGTCCTGCGCTTCTTTCACGCCGTCAATTTCCCGAACGAATGCGTCAAGGAGCCCCGGCAGTTTCTGTACACTGTACCAGCACTCCCCGCTGTGACACGGACTTTTTTTACCCGGGATAGTCATGCCATGATCCCCGCTGGTTCACCAGCCAATCCTGGACATTCAGTGGTTTTGTATCCGGTACAGGAGGACAGCGGCAGTATGTGCCGTCTGCCTGCATATACCGGAGTTTTACCGTATCATGCAACTGTGCGGTCAGAATTTTTTCAATAAGGGCATACCTGATGGCCGGGTTCTCAATCGGAAACAGAACCTCAACCCTCCGGTCGAGATTCCGCGGCATCAGGTCGGCACTGCCAAGGAATACCTCCTCATTCCCGCTGTTGAAAAAATAATAGATGCGGGCATGCTCAAGGAATCTCCCGACAATCGAGCTCACGGTTATCTTCTCGCTTACGCCCGGTATACCCGGACGAAGACAGCAGATGCCGCGTACCTGAAGATCCACCCTGACACCGGCCTGTGATGCCCGGTAGAGGGCATCGATGCAGGACGGGTCGACCAGGGCATTCATTTTGAAGATGATATGCCCGTTGCCGTGCTTTTTTTGGTTTTCTATCTCCCGGTCGATACGGTCAATGATACCGGTCCGGATAGTGACCGGTGCTACCAGCAGTTTCTGGTACTTGTCGATACGTGCATACCCGGTAAGGAAATTGAAAAGGTGGGCGACATCCTCCCCGATTGCCCGGTCTGCCGTGAAAAATCCCAGATCCGTATAGATCCGGCTTGTTGTGGCATTATAATTGCCGGTTCCCAGGTGTATGTACCGGCGAATCCCGTCCTTCTCCCGGCGGACGATCATGCAGAGTTTTGCGTGGACCTTGAGGCCTACTACGCCATAGACCACATGAACGCCTTCATGTTCAAGCGCCCGTGCCCACCCGATATTGTTCTCTTCGTCAAACCTGGCCTTCAGTTCAATCAATGCTGCAACCGCTTTCCCGTTTTCCCGTGCTTCCAGGAGGGCTTTGACAATCGGTGAGTTGGCGCCCACCCTGTAGAGTGTTATCTTTATGGCAAGGACCTCCGGGTCGTGTGCCGCCTGGCGGAGAAGATTGACAACCGGTGCAAAGCTGTCATACGGGTGATACAGAAGGATATCGTGGCTGCGGACTGCAGCAAAAATATCCTTCCCTTCACCAATATCTTCAGGTACTGAAGGTGCAAACGGAGCATCCTTGAGTTCGGGACGGTCAAGGGACATCAGTTGCATCATGTCTGCCATGCCGAGCGGGTGACCAACCCGGTAGATCATATCTGCGAAAACGCCCAGATTTTTCTCAAGCATGTGACATATCGTATCCGGCATGGAACATTCAACCTCGATACGGACCGGTTTTCCCCTGGCACGCTGTTCCATGATCTCTTCAACAGTTGTGAGGAGATCCGATGCTTCGTCGACCTCAATCTCAAGGTCAGCATCCCGGGTAATCCTGAACGGGAACGCCCCCGTGACCTCAAGTCCCGGAAAGAGCATCGGGAGG